>JANPNT010000244.1:0-7879 GCA_031427655.1 Burkholderiales bacterium | reverse complement strand
TCGAGAAGTCGGCCCCTTCATCGCACTGCAAAGGCACGCCGGCCGCGGTTTGCAAGCCCAGCGCCAGGAACTTTTTGCTCGACTGAATGCCCGGGTCACAGGTGTAGCTCACCACCACGCCGGGTGCTGCAAAACCGGGCGCCGCCACGCTCTTCACGCCCTTGCGGGCCATCATGGCGCGCACTTGATATCCCAGCGCCCATTGCTCGGCGCAGACCTTGTCAAAACCGTAAGCCTGAGTTACCTGCATCACTTCAAAGGTGCGTGTCAGCGCGTCGGTGGGCAAGGTGGTGTGGTACGCATAACCACCGCCTTCATAGGTTTCCATGATCTGCATCCACTTGCGCAAATCAACCGCGTAGCTGGTGCTGGTGGTAGTATCGATGCGCTCGCGCGCCAGGGCACTGAGCATCACAAAAGCGCAGCACGGCGAGCCGCTCCAGCCCTTTTGCGGCGCGCTGATGAGCACGTCCACGCCGGTGGCTTGCATGTCCACCCAAATCGTGCCGGATGCGATGCAGTCCAACACGAACAAACCGCCTACCGCATGCACCGCATCGGCCACCGCGCGCAAATAGGCGTCGGGCAAGATGATGCCGGCGGAAGTTTCAACGTGCGGCGCAAACACCACGGCGGGGCGCTGCGCGTGAATGGCGGCGACGACTTCTTCGATGGGAGCGGGCGCGAAAGGCGCGAGCTTGTCCGCGGGCGTTGTACTGAAAACGCGACGCGCCTTGATCACGATTGCCTCAGACGGGATGTGGCCCATGTCAAAGATCTGCGTCCAGCGGTAGCTGAACCAACCGTTGCGAATCACCATGCAGCGCTGGCCGCTGCCAAATTGGCGCGCCACCGCTTCCATGCCGTAAGTGCCGCTGCCCGGAATCACCACCGCCGATGGCGCGTGGTAAACCTGCTTCAAGATGCCCGAGATGCCGCGCATCACGCCCTGAAAACTCTGCGACATGTGGTTCAACGCTCGGTCGGTGTAGACCACCGAATACTCGAGCAAACCGTCGGGATCGATGTCGTTCAAAAGGCCAGGCATGGTGGACTCCAATAAAAGGAAGTGGGACAGCTGCCTCACGTCAACTGCTGGATTTCATTATGGCCGCGGTGGCCTAGACTGCGCTGGCACCTAGCTTGATTCCATGACAGACGACCAGTCCATCGATATTCCGCCCTCGTTTGTTGCCCTTTTCATCACGCCTGGGCGAATCAAACCCAGCCTCACCCGCGAGGCGATGAGCGCCCGCTACGAACTCTGCGAAGACTTGGCCTCCCTGCTCACCGAACACGCCAAAACCGTGCTGTTCGATTTGGGCATCGCCGAGGCAGACGTGTTGGAGCGCTGCGAGCTGGGGCTGCTCACCGAATCGTCGGTGGTGAGCGGGGTCGAAGCGCGCTGGGTCATGCATCGCTTGGCCGAGTTGCTGGGTTGGGACGACCCGGACGAGAGAAAAAACAGCTAAGCGGCTTGCACCGCAGGAACTGCGCCAACTGCCGTCGAACCCGTGCCGCAACTTGGGCAATGAAAAAACGCGTTCTTGCGCGTGCTGGATTGGCGGCATTGGTCAAACAGCTTCATGCTGCAATGAACGCAGAAGTTGCTGGCAGCAGCCGGGGTTGCGGCAGTCGGCCTTGAGGGCCGTGGCATCGGCAAACTGCTCAATAACCAAGGTGTTTTGCACCCGCCCCAGGTCGCCCACCACTTTGTCGCCCAAGCCGGTCAAAAAACCCGCAAACGCAAACGCAAACGACACCAACTACATCACCGCAGCAAACAGCCTCTCGGGGACGCGCAAACTTTTGAAGATGTTGAACCTTCTTTTCAGATAGGTGAAAGCCGACGGGCTCAGGCTTTCGGAATCGGCCGCGGCTTGCCCTGCATGTCGATGGCCACATAAGTCAAGTTGGCCTCGGTCACTTTGACCACGTGCAAGTTCGACGGGTCGCGTTCGGCGAAAACCTCCACGTTCACCGTGACCGAGGTGTTACCGATGCGCTCGACCTTGGCGTAAAAGCTCAACAAGTCGCCCATCGACACCGGTTGCTTGAAGATGAATTGATTCACCGCCACTGTTGCAATGCGGCCTTTGGCAATGCGTGCGGGAAGCACCGCACCGGCCAAGTCGACCTGCGCCATGATCCAGCCGCCAAAGATGTCGCCGTTGCCGTTGGCATCGGCCGGCATGGGCATCACGCGCAGAACCAACTGGCGATCGCCGGGCAATTGCAAAGGCGCAATCGAATCACTCGACGCGTTTTTTTCTGCCTCGCTGTTGTGCGCCGCTGCGGCTTGGCTTGAACTCTGTTGCATAGTGCCCCACCTCATTCGATGTTCGTTTTTTGTCCAGATTGATTCTTCCACGATGCGCCCTTCCTCTCACGCAGCGCCCGAGCACAACGCCGCGCCTGACACCAAAGCCCCCGCCGTTCCTCGCTCCGACTGGTCCACGCTGAAAAAACTGTTGCCCTATGTATGGGAGTGGCGCGGTCGCGTAGCGGTGGCTTTGATGTTTTTGGTGGCCGCCAAATTGGCCAACGTCGGCGTGCCTTTGGTGCTGAAGCAACTGGTTGATGCGCTGAGCTTGAAACCCGGCGATCCGAGCGCGCTGCTGGTGGTGCCGGTGGCTTTGCTGCTGGTTTACGGAGCGCTGCGCTTGTCAATCACGGCCTTTACCGAGCTGCGTGAGTTTTTGTTTTACCCAGTGGCTGCGCGCATTGCGCGGCGCGTGTCGCTGGAAGCGTTTGAGCACCTGCTGGCGCTGAGCTTGCGCTTTCATTTGGAGCGCCAAACCGGCGGCGTGTCGCGCGACATGGAGCGCGGCGCACGCAGCATTCAGTCGCTGCTGAATTTCACCATCTACAACATCCTGCCCACGCTGTTTGAGATCACGCTGGTCATTATTTTGTTGTCGGCCAAGTTCGACGGTTGGTTTGCGGTCATCACTTTCGGTGCGCTGATCTTGTACATCAGCTTCACCGTGGCCGTGACCGAGTGGCGCACCCATTTCAGGCGCGCCATGAATGAGCAAGACAGCAAGGCCAACACCAAAGCGGTGGACGCGCTCATCAACTACGAAACGGTGAAGTACTTTTCCAACGAGCGCTTCGAGCAATCTCGCTACGACGAAAACTTGCAGCGGCTTGAAGCCGCATCCATCAAGTCGCAAACTTCGCTGTCGTTGCTCAACCTGGGCCAGAGCTTCATCATCGCCGTGACGGTGACGCTGCTGGTGTGGCGGGCTACCGTGGGCGTGGTGAACGGCAGCATGACCTTGGGCGACTTGGTGCTGGTCAACGCGTTGATGATTCAGCTCTACATTCCGCTGAATTTTCTGGGCGTGATTTACCGCGAAATCAAGCAGTCCATGATCGACATGGAAAAGATGTTTGTGCTGCTGGGCCAAAACAAAGAGATCGCCGATGCGCCCGATGCCCAGCCGCTGCAAACCCGCGGCGGCGCGGTGAAATTTGACAACGTGCGCTTTGGCTACGACGCTGACCGCACCATCCTGCACGGCGTGAGTTTCGAGATTCCGGCAGGCAAAACAGTGGCCGTGGTCGGCCCGTCAGGCTCGGGCAAAAGCACACTCGCGCGCTTGATGTTCCGTTTTTACGATGTGAACGCGGGCGGCATTTCCATCGACGGCCAAGACATCCGCCGCATCACGCAACTCAGCCTGCGCCAGGCTATAGGCATCGTGCCCCAAGACACCGTGCTGTTCAACGACACGGTGGAATACAACATCGCTTACGGCCGCACATCAGCCTCGCGCGCCGAAGTCGAAGGCGCAGCCAAAGCCGCCCACATCCACGACTTCATCGCCTCCACACCCAAGGGCTACAACACCATGGTCGGCGAGCGCGGCTTGAAGTTGTCGGGCGGCGAAAAGCAGCGTGTGGCCATTGCCCGCACCTTGCTCAAAAACCCACCGATATTGATATTTGACGAAGCCACCTCGGCGCTTGATTCCGCCAACGAACGCGCCATCCAGGCCGAGCTTCAAAGCGCCGCCGCCAACCGAACCGCCTTGGTGATTGCGCACCGGCTGTCCACCGTGGTGGACGCACACCAAATTTTGGTAATGGAGCTGGGTCGCATCTTGGAGCGCGGCACGCACACCGAGCTGTTGGCGATGGACGGGCGTTATGCGCAAATGTGGGCACTGCAGCAAAGCGTGGCTGAAGTTGAAGTGGCTTGAACTGCGCAGGCTGCGAAGGCTCCCACTTTTGAAACACCCACTGCGTTCGGGCTGAGCCTGTCGAAACCTTGCAACGCAGGCACGGGCACTTCGACAAGCTCAGTGCGAACGGGTGCTTTTATGTGTTTCGAATTCCGGGAATTTCCATAAACTCGATGCCATGGAAACCAAGTGGCTCGAAGATTTTGTGAGCTTGGCCGAGACGCGCAGCTTCTCTCGGTCGGCGCAGTTGCGTCACGTCACGCAGCCTGCGTTTTCCAGACGCATCCAAGCGCTGGAAGCCTGGGCAGGCATCGACCTCGTGGACCGGTCTTCCTACCCCACCCGCTTGACCCCTGCCGGTGAAACTTTTCACTCGCAGGCGCTCGACATCCTGGGCTCGCTGCAAGGCACACGTAACATGATGCGCAGCCACCAGGTGGCGGGCCAAGACATGATCGAGTTTGCAGTGCCGCACTCGCTGGCTTTCACGTTTTTCCCGCACTGGGTGATGGACCTGCGCAAGCACTTCGGAGCCGTGAAAAGCCGCCTCACGGCGATGAACGTGCACGACGCGGTGATGCAACTCACTGAGGGCAGTTGCGACCTGCTCATTGCGTATCACCACGCTTCGCAGCCCCTTCAACTCAACCCCGACCGCTATGAAATGTTGAGCCTGGGCCAAGAGACATTGGCCGCTTACGCCAAGGCCGACGAAAACGGCAAACCCATGTTCCAACTGCCCGGCTCACCGCGCGAGCGCGTGCCGTTTTTGAGCTATGCCTCGGGTGCCTATCTAGGGCGGCTGGTGGAGCAAATCGTCAAGCAGTCGCCGGTGGCTTTGAACCTGGACGCGATCTTTGAGACCGACATGGCCGAGGGCTTGAAAGCCATGGCGCTGGAAGGTCACGGCTTGGCGTTCTTGCCCGCCAGCTCGGTGAAGAAGGAAATCAAAAGCAAACGCTTGGTGCGCGCCACCCCAATCGGCGCGTGGGAGTTGGCGATAGAAGTGCGCATTTACCGCGAGCGCCCCGAAATGTCGCGCCACATCAAGCCGGTGGCGCAAGCGCTTTGGGACCATTTGCGCGACACAGCCAAAGGCTGATGTCGCGGTGAACTCGAGCACTTCGGGTTCACCCTGCCCCGTTATGCACCAAGCGCATGGCCTTTCCGCCTAACGGCATTGGCCCGACTTCCTGCCTGCGCCTACAGTCCGGCCCCAATGCCACTGAGGTGCAAGTGGCATGCAGATTGCACTGCAGCTTCATCAAAGTGAAAACCCTCACTCTGGGAATTGAGCGCTGTTTGAGTCGTCCGCCGTCCCTAGAACTTCGTTACTTGCTGCGTCACTCCGCGTTTTTCAGTATTTTTCAACCGCTTTTTTTATCCTTAGAAAGTTTCAAATGAACAAATCTTTCATCGCTCTGGCAGCCGTGTTGGCCATGGGTGCCGCCCATGCAGACACCTTGAAAAAAATCAAAGACAGCGGCGCTGTGACCATGGGCGTGCGCGAGTCGTCAGGCGCGTTGAGCTACACCTTGGGTGACGGCAAATACACCGGCTTCCACGTCGAAATTTGCACACGCGTCCTGGCCGACATTCAAAAGCAACTGGGCATGGCCAAAATGGAAACCAAGTACCAGCCCGTTACCTCCGGCAACCGCATTCCTTTGGTGCAAAACGGCACCGTGGACATCGAGTGCGGCTCCACCACCAACAACGCCACCCGTCAAAAAGACGTGGCGTTTGCAGTAACGACATTTGTTGAAGAAGTGCGCATTGCCGTGAAAGCCAACTCCGGCATCACCAGCATTGCCCAACTCAACGGCAGAAACGTGGCCACCACCACCGGCACCACCTCGGTTCAAATGCTGCGCAAGAACGAGCGCGCCACCGGCATGGACTTCAAGGAAATCTTCGGCAAAGACCACGCTGACAGCTTCTTGCTGCTGGAATCAGGCCGCGCTGACGCGTTTGTGATGGACGGCGCCATCTTGGCCGGCAACATCGCCAAAGCCAAAAACCCGGCCGACTTCAAAATCGTCGGTGAAGTGCTGTCGGTCGAACCCATCGCCATCATGATGCGCAAAGACGACCCGGCCTTCAAAAAGGCCGTGGACGACAGCATTGCCGCCATGATCAAGTCAGGCGACATGGCCAAGCTGTGGGACAAGTGGTTCATGCAAGCCATTCCTCCGACCAACACCAAAGTCGGTTTGGCAGTGAGTGACTCCACCAAAGCCGCTTGGGCCAACCCGAACGACAAGCCGATGGAAGACTACGCGAAGAAGTAATTCTTGGTTTTTGAGTCCTGCCGCCTGAGGTAAGCCCTAGCGCTTAGCGGCGCAAAGCTTGCTTACAGTCGACCTGACTAAACAGACAGGCGTGATGTGGTTTGTTCCGCATCACGCCTTTTCTTTTTATCAGTGTTTCGCAGAGTGTTTTAAGGCCCCCAGTCTGGGCCGTGAATCGACCAAAAGGACAGGAGCACGCCTTGGGCAGCAAATGGGATTGGCAGGTATTCCTGCAAGACACCGGGGGCGGACAAACCTACCTCAACTGGTTGATGTCGGCCTGGGGTTGGACGCTGTCGGTGGCTGTTTGCTCACTGGTGGTCGCGCTGTTGGTCGGCTCCTTGATGGGCATTTTGCGCACCACGCCGAACAAGTGGTTTGTGCTCATCGGCAACGCCTGGACCGAGCTGTTTCGCAACATTCCGCTGCTGGTTCAAATTTTCCTTTGGTACCACGTGCTGCCGTCCATCTTCCTGGTGCTGCGCGGCGTGCCGAGCTTTGTGCTGGTGGTGTTTGCGCTGGGCTTTTTCACCTCGGCCCGAATTGCCGAACAAGTGAAGGCGGGCATCGAAGCCCTGCCCAAAGGCCAGCGCTACGCTGGTCTGGCCATGGGCCTCACGCTGCCGCAAACCTACCGCTACGTGCTGCTGCCCATGGCGTTTCGCATCGTCATACCGCCGCTGACCAGCGAGAGCATGAACATTGTCAAAAACTCGTCGGTGGCGTTTGCCGTCAGCGTGGCCGAGCTCACCATGTTCGCCATGCAAGCCGGTGAAGAAACATCGCGCAACATCGAGATTTACCTCGCCGTGTCGGTGCTGTACTTCATCTCGGCCTTCACCGTGAACCGCATTGCGCTGTTCATAGAAAACCGCGTGCAAGTGCCCGGCGTATTGGGAGGTGCCAAATGAATTTGGACTTCACATTCCTGAACTGGAGCGTCGTCTCCAGCTTCCTCGTCAAGGGCTTGATCTTCTCGGTGCAGCTCACGCTCGTCGCCATGGTCGGCGGCATTCTGCTGGGCACCGTGCTGGCACTGATGCGCTTGTCGGGCAAAAAGTGGCTGGTCATTCCCGCAGCCGCCTACGTCAACACCCTGCGCTCGATACCACTGGTGATGGTGATCTTGTGGTTCTTCTTGCTCATTCCCTTGCTCATCGGCAGGCCGATGGGCGCAGAGCTCAGCGCCATCATCACCTTCACAGTATTTGAGGCGGCCTACTACTCCGAGATCATGCGCGCCGGCATTCAGTCTGTGCCCAAAGGCCAGGTGTTTGCAGGCTACGCGGTGGGCATGACCTACGCGCAGTGCATGCAACTCATCGTGCTGCCGCAGGCCTTCCGCAACATGCTGCCGGTGCTGATGACGCAGACCATCATCTTGTTCCAAGACACCTC
>JANPNT010000243.1:0-4507 GCA_031427655.1 Burkholderiales bacterium | reverse complement strand
TGCGCGGCAACCTGTCGCCCGAAGGATGCGTGGCCAAAATCACGGGCCTGAAAAGCCCAGTGATGACGGGCCCGGCCCGTGTCTTCGACGATGAACAATCGGCGCTGGCCGCCATCATGGCCAAAAAAATCGTGGCGGGCGACGTGATGGTGCTGCGCTACTTGGGCCCCAAAGGTGGTCCCGGCATGCCGGAAATGCTGGCCCCCACCGGCGCGCTGATCGGCCAAGGCTTGGGCGAGTCGGTGGGTTTGGTGACCGACGGCCGATTCTCAGGCGGCACCTGGGGAATGGTGGTGGGGCATGTCGCACCCGAGGCTTACGCGGGCGGCAACATCGCGTTGGTGCACGAGGGCGATTCCATCACCATCGACGCGCACACCCTGAGCTTGCAATTGAATGTGGCAGACGCAGAGTTGGCGCGCCGCCGAGCACTGTGGAAGGCACCTGCACCGCGCTACACGCGTGGTGTGCTGGCCAAGTTTGCGCACAGCGCGTCCAGCGCGAGTTCGGGCGCAGTGCTGGACAAGTTTTGAGCTTTCACCGACCAAACGCTGAAGAAACGCTGATGAAACGCTAACCGACCGGTCACTTCCGTTTTTTCGGCCCGGTTCCCAACGCTTCCATGTTTTGCAGGCGGCGTTCTTTTTTCCGCCGCTCCATCTTGTCCATTTCGCGGCGCTTGGTCCACCCCGAAGCGTCGGCCCAAGCCCACCAGATGATGGCCAAGCCCAACGGCAAAAGCGCGCCCCACCAGGGCAGCTTGGCTACAAAGCTGACGTCCAGAGTCTTCAGCAGAAGCAAAATCGCGCCCAAAACGACCAGGTACATGGCAATCCCTTACTTGTTACGGCTTCAGGCCTTCAGAACATGCGTCAACCACCGCCGAGCAATTTCCGTTAAAACGACTGTAGCGCAGCAACTTCTTGCGACGCCGTGAAAGGAACACATGAAATCGGCCTTAGTTTTCGCCTGCGCGTTTTCGCTGACCGCCCTGACCAGCCTGCCTGCTTTGGCCGACTCCGAGCTGGCGACCAAGAAGAACTGCATGGCGTGCCATGCGGTGGACAAGAAACAAGTGGGTCCGTCTTACAAAGACGTGGCGGCGAAATACGCCGGTCAAAAAGACGCCGTGGAAAAGCTGACCCAAAAAGTCATGAAGGGCGGCGCTGGTGTGTGGGGTGCTATCCCCATGCCGGCCAACCCGCAAGTCTCAGCCGCCGAAGCCAAGCAGTTGGTCGAGTGGGTGATGAGTCAAAAATGAGCCGGAAGTAACCTAGAAGTCGAAACCAAAAAGCCCCGCACGATGTTTCGTGCGGGGCTTTTTTCAAGGGTGTCGTTCAGTAAGCCTGGCCGAGCTGGTCCAAGATCGCCGGGTTTTCCAGGGTGCTGGTGTCTTGCTTCACGGACTCGCCCTTGGCCACCGAGCGCAGCAAACGCCGCATGATCTTGCCGGAGCGGGTTTTGGGCAGGTTATCGCCGAAGCGGATGTCTTTCGGCTTGGCAATCGGGCCAATTTCCTTGCCCACCCAATCTCGCAGTTTTTTGGCAATGGCTTTGGCTTCGTCGCCCGTCGGGCGCGGGCCTTTCAGCACCACGAAGGCACAAATGGCCTCGCCCGTGGTGTCGTCGGGGCGGCCGACCACGGCGGCTTCAGCCACCAGTTCGGTGCAGCTCACCAAGGCGCTTTCGATTTCCATCGTGCCCATGCGGTGGCCGCTGACGTTGAGCACATCGTCAATGCGGCCGGTGATGGTGAAGTAGCCGGTTTCCGCGTCGCGAATGGCACCGTCGCCCGCCAGGTAGTACTTGCCGCTGAAGTCGGCTGGGTAGTAGCTTTTTACGAAACGCTCAGGGTCACCGTAAATGGTGCGAATCATGCTGGGCCACGGCTTTTTGACCACCAAAATTCCGCCCTGCCCCCACGGTAAGTCGCGCCCGGTTTCGTCCACCACGGCGGCCATGATGCCGGGGAAGGGCAGCGAGCAAGAGCCCGGCACCAGCGGCGTGGCGCCTGGCAGCGGTGTGATCATGTGGCCGCCAGTTTCGGTTTGCCAAAAGGTATCAACAATCGGGCAACGTCCGCCGCCTACGTGCTTGTGATACCACTCCCACGCCGCAGGATTGATGGGCTCACCCACCGAACCCAAGATGCGCAGGCTGCTGAGGTCGTAGCGGTCGGGGTGAACCGCCGCATTGGCTTCGGCCAGCTTGATGAGCGAGCGAATAGCGGTGGGTGCGGTGTAAAAAATGCTGACTTTGTGGTCTTGGATCATCTTCCAGAAGCGGCCTGCGTCGGGGTAGGTGGGCACGCCTTCAAACACCACTTGCGTGGCACCCAAGGCCAGCGGCCCGTAGGCTATGTAGGTATGGCCTGTAACCCAGCCGATATCGGCAGTGCACCAAAAGACGTCATTGGGATGCAGGTCAAACGTCCACTTGGTGGTCAGCGCAGCGTGCAGCAAGTAACCGCCGCTGGCGTGCTGCACGCCCTTGGGTTTGCCGGTGGAACCCGAGGTGTAAAGCAAGAACAGCGGGTGCTCCGCGCCCACCCACTCGGGCTCGCAGGTGCTGGCCTGAGTCGCGGTGGCGTCGTGCATCCATTCGTCGCGCGGGTGCCATGCCACCGAGCCGCCGGTGCGCTTGTAAACAATCACATTGGCGACTTGTTCGCAGCCGCCCAAGGTCAGCGCCTCGTCAACGATAGCCTTCAACGGCAGCGCTTTGCCGCCGCGCATTTGTTCGTCGGCAGTGATGACCATGACCGCCCCAGTGTCTTGAATGCGGTCGCGCAGGCTTTGCGCCGAGAAGCCACCAAACACCACCGAGTGCGTGGCACCAATGCGCGCGCAGGCCTGCATGGCCACCACGCCCTCCACACTCATCGGGATGTAGATGACGACGCGGTCACCTTTTTTGATGCCGCTGGCGCGCAGCGCATTCGCCATGCGGCAGGTTTTATCCAGCAGCTCGTTGTAGGTGATGCGGGTCACCTGACCACCGTCGGCTTCAAAAATGATAGCCACTTTATCGCCCAAGCCAGCGTCGACTTGCTTGTCCAAGCAGTTGTACGACACGTTCAGCGTGCCGTCCTCAAACCATTTGAAAAACGGCGCGTTGGATTCGTCCAGCGTTTTGGTAAACGGCGTTTTCCAAGTCACGAACTCGCGCGCCAGGCGAGCCCAGTAGGCTTCGTAATCGGCGGCGGCCTCGGCACACAAGGCGTCGTAAGCGGCCATGCCAGCCACATGGGCGTTTTTTGACAACTCGGCGGGTGGCGCGTAAGCGGAAAGTTCGGACATGCTTGTCTCCTGTTTCATTGATTTTTTTCCGCTGCTTCACTCCAACCAGCTGGAGCAGAGAAGCTTGCATTCTCGCCACAAAGCTGACGCGTAGCCTGCTTACACTCAACTCTCGTGTATCGCCTGCACGCGGTTCCCCCACCAGAAAGCCATGATGTCCGATCCTGCCGTCACCACCACCAACCTGCGACCGTTGCCCAAATTCATCTTCATGAGCCGGTGGTTGCAGCTGCCGCTGTACATCGGCTTGATCTTGGCGCAGTGCGTTTACGTTTTCCACTTTTGGGTGGAGTTGAAGCACTTGATTGAAGCCGTCTTTGGCGACAAAACAGCACTCGAGATTTTGATCAAAAGCATAGGCTACAAGGGCGACTTCGGCGGTGGCGGCCCTAAGCTGAATGAAACCTTGATCATGTTGGTGGTGCTGGGCTTGATCGACGTGGTGATGATTTCCAACCTGCTCATCATGGTGATCGTCGGCGGGTATGAAACATTCGTCTCGCGCATGAATTTGCAAGGTCACCCGGATCAGCCCGAGTGGTTGAGCCACGTCAACGCATCGATGTTGAAAGTGAAATTGGCCACTGCCATCATTGGCATCAGCTCGATTCATTTGCTGAAAACTTTCATCAACGCCGAAAACTACAGCGAGAAAGTTTTGCTGTGGCAAACCATCATTCACTTCATCTTTTTACTGTCGGCTTTGGCCATTGCTTACACCGACAAGCTGATGAGTGGGCCGCCTTCCAAGCCGCATTGACCTCATTGATTTGCGAAACGAACCCACCATGACCACCATTCGCCAAGACGACCTCATCGACAGCGTTGCAGCCGCACTCCAGTACATCAGCTACTACCACCCAGCCGACTACATCGCGCACTTGGCGCGCGCCTACGAAGGCGAGCAAAGCCCGGCCGCGAAAGACGCCATCGCGCAAATTTTGACCAACTCCAAAATGTGCGCTGAAGGCAAGCGGCCCATTTGCCAGGACACCGGCATCGTCAATGTGTTCCTGAAAATCGGCATGGACGTTCGCTGGGCGGGCTTCAGCGGCAGCATTGAAGACGCCGTGAACGAAGGTGTTCGCCGCGCCTACAACAACGCCGACAACCCGCTGCGCGCCAGCATCGTGGCCGACCCGCACTTCGAGCGCAAGAACACCAAAGACAACACGCCGGCCGTGGTCCACATGACCGTGGTGCCAGGC
>JANPNT010000242.1:0-12415 GCA_031427655.1 Burkholderiales bacterium | reverse complement strand
GGTGCCGCCGGTGACCCCCTCATTGCGCGCGAGATGATTCGCAAGCTCAACCCCGATGTGCTCACGCTGGACATTGAGATGCCCAACATGGACGGCATCGAGTTCCTCAGCCGCCTGATGCGCCTGCGCCCGATGCCGGTGGTGATGGTGTCCACCCTCACCGAACGCAACGCCGACGCCACCTTGCGGGCGCTGGAGTTGGGCGCGGTGGACTTCGTGGCCAAGCCCAAAATCGGCATCGCCGACGGTTTGAAAAGTTTGGCGCAGGACATCACCGACAAAGTGCGCATTGCGGCGCGCTCGACCGTGCGGCGTGCTGCGCCCGCGTCATCTGCCCCATCCCCGGCGACCAGCGCGCCGCGGCCCGCACTGCCTCACTCTCTGCCTCACTCTCTGACTCAAGCAGCCGCACCCGCCCACACAACATCTGCCCTGTATCGCCTTTCCACCGAGAAAGTGGTGTTCATTGGCGCGTCCACCGGCGGCACCGAGGCCACGCGCGAGGTGCTCATGCAATTGCCGCACGACTTCCCCGCCGTGATGATCACCCAGCACATGCCGCCCGGCTTCACCCGCAGCTACGCCGCACGCTTGGACAGCCTGTGCCACATCCGTGTGGCCGAGGCCGTGCACGGCGAACGCGTGCTGCCCGGCCATGCCTACATCGCTCCCGGCGGCATGCACCTCAGCGTGGCACGCAGCGGGGCCAACTACATTGCACACGTGCAAGCAGGCGACCCCGTCAACCGGCACATGCCTTCGGTAGAGGTGCTGTTCAACTCAGCCGCGCAAGTCGTTGGCCCCAACGCCTTGGCCGTGATGCTCACCGGCATGGGCGGCGACGGTGCCAAAGCCATGCGCACCATGCGCGACGCCGGCAGCTTTAACTTGGTTCAAGACGAACACAGCTGTGTGGTGTTCGGAATGCCGCGCGAGGCGATTGCCGCTGGAGCAGCGAACGAAGTGCTGCCGCTGTCGCAAATCGCCACCCGCTTGATGACGGCGCTGCGCAGCCACGGCGCGGGCACGAGTCGGGTTTAAACCAGCAGCGCGCGACCACTCGGCACCGCCAAAGCGCCCCGTGAACCGCATGCGAAATCGGCGCTGCGTCGGCGTTCTTCGCACCTGCGGGTGATGTCGGGGTTGGCCTTCTCGAAATCAGGGGTCAGCGCTTTGCATCTCAAACATGTGAGCGTTGTTGACGGCGGCGCTGACGATGTTCACGGCTGAGGCAGTGGTGCTGACGCGGCGTGCCGCAGCAGCGAAGAACAAGCTCGCGTCGAGGGTTGCAGTGGGGATGCGCTCGGTTGCGGCTTGAGAATCGCAGCCGCCGTCAGCGTGGCCAACACAGTGCCGTCGGCGGCGAGCTTGCGCATGCTCAGTGCCTGAGCGTCGTCGTGGTCGGTTTTCCAGAAGGCCGTGACGGTCGCGTGCTGGCCATTGACAGGCGCTGCGGCGCTGGCTGCTGATTGCGTCAAGGTGATGGGCATGCTGCTGGTCTTGACGCGCAGCACGACGGCGGGAATGGCGCTGGCATTGGCCGTGACACCCGAGATGGCGTCGGCAATGCCACGCGCTTGTCGGGCGATGGGCTCGATGTAACGGCTCGCGCGGCCTTGCACCACAGCGCAGTCGCCCAAAGCGTAGATCTGCGGCTGGCTGGTGACGCCAGTGTGGCTGTCGATAACGATGCCTCCCGCTGCGCTGTCAAAAGCCAAACACGCGGTGCGTGCCAGTCTGCTGGCGGTGCGCAGGCCAGTGGCTGCAATGACTTGGTCGACCTCGCAAACGCCGCCGTCATCGGTGCGAATACGCAGACCAGTCGGGCGCAGGTTGGCCGGTCCGCCAGCGCCGTGGGGCGGCTCAGACAAGCGCTCCACGTTGGTGACCTTGACGCCGCCCGAAAAACGGATCGGCAAGTGTGTCCACGCCGCCAGCAGGCGCATGGCTGCTGCGCTGGGCAACTGCGCCGCGAGGGGCTGGGCTTGCGCGTCGAACAAACTGATGTCATGACCCGCCAAGGCCAAATCATTCGCCAGTTCGCAGCCCACCAAGCCTGCGCCAATGATGGCAATGCGTTGCGGCCCGCTGGCCAGCGCGGCGCGCAAACGGGTGTAGGCCGCAAGGTCGTTGATGCGCCACACCAGGGCGGGCGGCAACTCTGCGGGCAGGGACGGTTCGGCACCGTGCGCCAGCACCAAGTGTTGCCAGCGCAGGTTGCCCCGCGTGGTGCGCAAGCTGCGGGTGTGGGTGTCGATGTGCAGGGCCTGCGTGCTGTGGAGCAGGCGCACATTCAAGCGTTGCGCGGCCTGTGCGGCGGTCTCACGCACCAAGGCGTCGATGGCCGTGCCGCGTGCGACGGCCACGCTCAGTTGCGGCTTGTCGTAAACGTCGCCTGCACAGGCGCAAACCATGGTGATGGGCAGGGCCGAACTGGTGGGCAAGTTGTGGTCACGCAGTGCCTGAGCCACCTGCCATCCAGCCCGACCCGCGCCCACGATGAGCACTCCTGAGTTCTTGCGGCCGTGGCCGGTAGCGGTGGTTTTGGGCAAGCTGCGTGCGCGGGCCGCGCTCATCGCAGGTGGAGCCCAGGGCACGAAGTCGGCTTTGCTCACACCGCAAATGGGGCAGGCCCAGTCGTCAGGAATGTCGGCAAAGCGAGTGCCCGGCGCCAAGCCGCTGTCGGGGTCGCCCAAGGCCTCGTCGTAGATCAGGCCACACACCTCGCAGATGAACCGCAGCCATGGCAAAGCGGCGGCTGCGGGGCTGCCGGACTGCGCCGCAGCCTGCTCGTTCATGCGGGTTGTTCCAGTGCCGACAGACGGGCGATCTCTTTGCGCAGGTGCTTGATGGCCGGTGTGACGATGGCCACGAAGTGCGATTCACGCACGCGCCGCTGCACATCGCTGCTGAGCAAATAGCCGCGCGCACCGGCGTGCAACAAGGCGCTTTGCGCGGCGCGCAGTGCCAGCTCGCTGGCATGCGCTCGCACGTCCAACACATTGATCACATGCTCGCGGTCGGTGTTGAACGGCGTGGCGCACAGCGCTTCGATGCGCGCGGTCAAGGCGTTCAACTCGTCTTGCAAGTCATCGGGTCGGTCTTCCAGAAAGTGATTGACGTGGCCCAGTTGCGGCTCAACCTGCCACATCGAGTCAATCGCGCCCTGCGCCACGCCCAAGCCAAAGCCGGTTTGCAACAACACGAAGGCACCGCGTATGCGCCCGATGTAGGGCTTGGCCGGGTCGGCCAGAATTTGGTCGGCTCCCACAAACACATCGGTGCAGCGTATGGCCCAGGTGTTGGTGCCTTCCATTGCGGAAAAACTGGGACAGTCGCGCAGTTCGACGCCGGGCGAATCGCAATGCAAGAGGAACATCAGTTCGCGGGGCTCGGCATGGCTGCTGCCGTCCGCAGGCTCAATACCGGCCAGCAAACCCACGTAATGGTCAGAGCCCAAGTTGCTGACCCACGGCAGGGTGCCATTGACGCGGTAGCCACCGCTCACCGGCGTGGCCCGCAGCAGCAGTTTTTCAATGCCCGCGTAAGACTTCATGGGGTTGCTCATGCCGGTGGCGCCCAAGCGCTCGCCACTGTTGTGGGCGACCAAGCGCGCGCCGGTCAACGCCGGGTTGTCCGACTGTTGCATGTACAAACCGCAAACTTGTTGGCACCACACCATGAAGCCGCTGGCCCCGCACACGCGCGCCACTTCGGTCATGGCGCGTATGGCTTGCATGTAATCGCCCGCCTGCAGGCCCGGACCGATGTGTGCCGCGTAGGCACCGGCAGCGCCCAAACTTTTCAGCACGTCGCGCGGATAAACACCACGATCGGTGGCTTCGGCGGCGGCACGCAATGGGCCGTTGGCGATGGCGCGCACGGCTTCCAACATCGAGTCCGGCTGCGTGCGTGAAGCGGCTTGCGGTATTTCCTGTAACTCGGCCATTTGCATGATCAGGGTGTCCTTGAAAACGGGTGAAAACGGGTCAGTGCGGTAGGGACAGCATTGGCCCGGCCCACAAAAAAGGCCGACGGCCAAGCTGTCAATCCGGGTGTCACGCCAGCGCGATGCTCATGGCAATTGGGTTGCGCAGGCTGTTGGCCACGGGCGAATAAATGTTGGCGTGTTGCACGATCTCGTCGAGCTGCTCACGCGTAGCCTCGCCCTCGATGGCCACCTTGGCGCGGATCGCTTGAAAGCCCATTTGCGGCGGCAGCATTTCTGCGCCGCCCGCACCCCAGGCCGCTGGATTGCCGATGTCGCCTTCCATGAAAATTTCAAGGCGGCTCAGCTTCACCTGCTTCCACGTGGCCACTGCCGTGATGCCTACTGCCAAGCAGCCCCCCAGGGCCGACAACACGATCTCGCCGGGTGCCGGTGCGGTGTTGTCGCCGAACAGGTGCAATGGTTCGTCCACCACCACCGCTTGGTGCTCACCCACATAACTGAGGGATCGGTACTTGCCCTCCATCACGGTGCGAACTTTGTTGGTGCCGCGGCGGCTGGGGTCGGCCAGGCCAGCCGCTGCAAATTTCATCAGGCCCTCGCGGTCGATGGGCTTGAGGTAGGCGGTAAGTGTTTGGGTGTTCATGGTGCTTCTTGTGTTGTGCTCGTTCAACCAGCTCAAGCAGCCAAGGCCAACGCGGCAACTTTGGTGATGACAGGCGGCGCGGTCTCGATGGGCAGGGAGTCGTCGCGCGACCATTCGTTCCACGAACCAAAGTACATGCGCACGTCTTCAAAACCAGCCTGCTTCAGCGCCAAAAACGTGTTCGAGGCACGCGCACCTTTGAAGCAGTAAAGGTAGATCGTGTCGTCGGTGGCAATGCCGGCGGTGGCGCATTCGGCCTGCACTTCCAGTGCTGATTTGATTTGCGGGCCCAAGGCACTGGGCTTCATGAAGCGGTACCACTCTATCCATTTGGCACCCGGCAAGCGGCCTTTGCGGGGCGCGAAATCTTTGCCGTAAGGCGAGCTGCTTTCGCCCGTCCACTCGTCAATGTCGCGCACGTCGAGGAGCACCACGTCACTGCCCAGCGCGGCCATGACTTGCTCCTTGGTCAACATCACGTCGGTGGTGGGCATGACGGGGAACGCAGCGGCGGTGGGCATGGCGGGGGCGGTGCTGGTGGGCAAGCCGGCTGACGTCCAGGCCGAGTAGCCGCCGTTCATCACCTTGACCTTGGGGTAGCCCAACCAAGTGAGCAAGTAGTAGCCACGGCAGCTTTGGCCGTAGCCGCTGTTCAACGCGTCTTCGTAGAACACGGCGGTCTGTGCGCCTGACAAGCCCGCCTCGCCAAAAGCTTTGGCAAAAGTGGTTTTCAGTGCCTCCAAGCCTTCGGCGGTTGAGGTGGCGAGGTAGGTAAAAATTTCGCGCATGTTGATGGCACCCGGCACGTGTCCTGAGGCATAGGTGTCGGCGTCACGGGTGTCGATGACCACCGTCGGCTCGCTGGCCATCAGGGCCTGAAGTTCGACAGGGGAAATGAGGGTGGGGGTGGTGCTCATGGGCTGACTCTCCTGGGTGGTTGGGTGTGGATTGAACAGGGCTGACGACTCCTTACCGCAAAGCCCGTGCCACATTGCGCAGCGAGTCGGCCGCTGGGGGCCCAACCCATTCGACGGCTCTGTGGCCCGAGGGGCCGGCGCTGTTTTGGAGGCTTGCGCCGTTTCGGTCGCGAACCAATCGCGAACCGATTGCGGTCAACGTTGATCACCACATTGGCGACAAAGTGTTGAACTTTGTCGCCAATGTGGCAGCAGCTTCAAGGCACGTGCAGCCCCAGTTTGCGCAGCCGGTAATTGAACTGCCGCGGCGTCATGCCCAGCGACTGCGCGGCGCGAGACTGGTTGCCACGGTGCTGCGCCAAGGCATTGTTCAGGGCCTCTCGGGTGTGCGAATGCGCGGGCCAGTAATCGCGCGGCATGCCTGGGTCGCTTGCCAACGCTTGCTGCTCTGCAGGCAGTGGCGGGGAAGGAGGTGAAGGTGGTGTGATGACCGGCGCGGTGGTGGCTGTGTGGGTGGCCGCATGCAGCCCGTCCTGCAGCAGGCGTTGCACCGCCGCTTCCTGAACCAGGGGCACTTCGGTCAGCAGCACCATGCGTTCGATGACATTGGTCAGCTCACGAATGTTCCCCGGCCAAGGGTGGCGTGCCAGCCGGGCCAGCGCCGCAGGCGTCAGGTTGACGTTGCGCTGGTGCGCTTGATTGGCACGGTTCAAGAAATGCAGCGTGAGCAGCGGGATGTCCTCGGGCCGTTCGCGCAGGCTGGGCAGGCGCACCGGAATCACATAAAGCCGGTAGTAAAGGTCACGGCGGAAATTGCCGCGCTCAACCTCGCGCTCCAGGTCGCGGTGGGTGGCCGCCACCACACGCACGTCCACCTTCTTTTCGCGCTTGCCGCCCAGGCGAAGGATGGTGCGCTCTTGCAGGGTGCGCAACAACTTGGTCTGAAGGGCCAAGGGAAGCTCGCCGATTTCGTCCAAAAAAATGGTGCCGCCGTCAGCCAACTCAAACCACCCTGCGCGTTCGCCGTGGGCGCCGGTGAAGGCCCCGCGCTCGTGGCCGAAAAGTTCGCTCTCGAACAGCGCCTCTGGAATGGCCGCGCAGTTCACCTTGATGAAAGGCGCATCGCGGCGCGGGCTTGACATGTGCAGCGCACGCGCGAACAGTTCCTTGCCTGTGCCGGACTCACCCAACAACAGCACGCTGGCGGTGGCTGACGAAACGCGCTCGAGTTCGCCCAGAGCGCGCAGCAGCGGCGGCGCGGTGCCGATGATGCCGTAGCGTGCCGCCGCACTTTGCAGCGCCGATGTCAACTGCGCATTGCGCGCTTCCAGGTCGCGCGTGGTGGCCGCCACCAAGCGCTGCAGTTGAAGCATTTGCCCTGCCAACGTGGCCAAGATGCGCAAAATGGCCACGTCGTCGCCGAGCTGCCGGTTGCGCATGCGGATGCGATGACAGGCCAACACGCCAATGGTGCGGCGTTCCACTTCAATGGGCAGCGCAATGAAGGCCACGGTTTCAGGCGGCAAGCGGTCACGCGGCACGGCGCGGAACAAAAACGCCGGCTCGGCGTCGATGTCCTGAACGATGGCCGGTTGCCCCGTGCCCAGCACCCGCCCGGTGACGCCCTCGCCCGGGCCATAGCGCCCGCGCGCGGCCTCGTCTGCGGTCAAGCCGTAGGCGTGCCAGATCACGCTGGCGGATGGGGTCGATCCATCGCCGTCTGCCAGCACGATGCGACCTCGGTTCAGCCCCAGCAGTTCAGACATCAGGTGCAGCATCTCGCGCAGCACCACGGCCGGTGCCAGGCTCTGGCCCACGCCTCGCATCACCTGACTGAGCAGCAAAATTTCCAGCGCACGCCAATCCGTCGCTTCGGTGGCGGGTTCAGCAGGAACAAGGGAGTGGCGCGCTGGCATGACGACACAGCCGCGTGCAAGAAGTCGGCCAACAGCCGCGCTCAAGGCGCTGGCCCTTGCAGCCCAAAAACGTGCACGCTTCTTGCTAATCACAGTGCAGTCTGTTTACAAAGGAAGCCTCATGCGCCAATCTGAAGACCTCCAAGTTCCCGGCGACCCCTACGACCCTTACAACGCCGACCGCCCCTTGATGCTGCGCTGTGGCTGCGGCGCCGACCACGCACCACAGCTGCATGCGGCCGAAAGCATCGAGGCCGAGCCGCTGGGTCGCTCGTTCATGGAGGCTGCGTTGGTGAAGGCGCTGTTCCCGCAAGACCACGTCCGCCGGGCTTTCCTCAAAGGCGTGGGCCGCCGCACGGCCATGGCGGCCATCGCCAGCGTGTTGCCTTTGGGCACATTGGCCAGCCTGCAAGCCATGGCCGAAGAGAAAAAGCCGTTGGAGAAAAAGGACCTGAAGATTGGTTTCATCCCCATCACCTGTGCCAGCCCGTTGATCATGGCCGACCCGCTTGGCTTTTACCGCCAGCAAGGCCTCAACGTGCAGCTGATGAAAACGGCGGGCTGGGCGCTGGTGCGCGACAAGATCATGAACAAGGAGTACGACGCCACGCACTTCCTCAGCCCCATGCCCTTGGCCATCAGCATGGGTTTGGGCAGCGCCGCCCAGCCCATGAATGTGGCAACCATCCAAAACATCAACGGCCAGGCCATCGTGCTGGCCAACAAGCACAAGGGCAACCGCGAACCCAAGAACTGGAAGGGTTTCAAATTCGCCATTCCCTTCGAGTTCAGCATCCACAACTTTTTACTGCGTTACTACTTGGCCGAAGCGGGCATCAACCCCGACACCGACGTGCAGCTGCGCGTCACGCCCCCCGCAGAAATGGTGGCCAACTTGCGCGCCGGCAACATCGACGGCTTCCTTGGACCCGACCCGTTCAACCAGCGCGCCGTGTTTGAGGAGGTTGGCTTCATTCATATCTTGAGCCGCGACATCTGGGACGGTCACCCGTGCTGCGCCTTCGGTGTGCCCGCCAGCTTCATCGAAAGCAACCCCAACACTTTCGCAGCTCTATTTCGCAGCGTATTGACGGCAGCTGCCATGGCCCGCAAGCCCGAGAACCGCGAACTGATCGCCAAAGTCATCAGCCCCGCGCAGTATTTGAACCAGCCCGAAGCGGTGCTGACGCAGGTGCTGACCGGCCGCTTTGCCGACGGCCTGGGCAATGTGCGTACCGTGCCCGAACGCGCCGACTTTGACCCCGTGCCGTGGCAGAGCATGGCGGTGTGGATGCTTACCCAAATGAAGCGCTGGGGCTACTTGAAAGGCGACGTGAATTACAAGCAAGTGGCCGAAAAAGTCTTCCTCATCACCGACGCCAAAAAGTACATGAAGGAATTGGGCCAACCGGTGCCAGAGGGGGCCTACAAAAAGTTCAAAGTGATGGGCAAAGAGTTCGATGCAGCGAAGGCCGACGACTACCTGAAGAGCTTTGCCATCTCCAAGGCGGCCGCATGAACGGTGCTCGGGTTGAGTCGCTGAAAGCGGCGATGCTGTCGCTGCTGTTGTTGGCCGTGCTGTTGGGCATTTGGCATTTGGCCACGCTGCCACCCAGGGCCGCTGCAGCGCCAGCCGCGCCTGTGGCGGCGCTGACCGCTGAGCAAATCGAGTACGCCAAGTTGATGGGCAAAGACCCGGCCAGCTTGGCATCGAACGCGCTCACCGGGACCAGCGGCAAAAGCGGCTTTCCGACGTTGTCGCAAATGGGCACCGCGATAGCGCGCAATCTCGCCAGCCCTTTCTATGACAACGGCCCCAACGACAAAGGCGTGGGCCTCCAACTGGCTTACTCATTGGGCCGCGTGGGCTTGGGCTATCTGTTGGCGGCGCTGGTGGCGATACCGCTGGGCTTCATCATTGGCATGAGCCCGCTCGCCTACCGCGCGCTCGACCCCTACATCCAAATCTTGAAGCCGATCTCGCCGCTGGCTTGGATGCCGTTGGCGCTTTACACCATCAAAGACAGCGCACTCAGCGGCATCTTTGTCATCTTTATTTGCAGCGTGTGGCCGATGCTCATCAACACCGCGTTCGGTGTGGCCAGCGTGCGCAAAGAATGGCTGAACGTGGCGAGAACCCTGGAAGTCAGCCCGCTGCGCAAAGCGTTTGAGGTGATCTTGCCAGCCGCCGCGCCCACCATCGTCACCGGCATGCGCATCAGCATGGGCATTGCGTGGTTGGTCATCGTGGCAGCCGAGATGCTGGTCGGTGGCACCGGCATTGGTTACTTTGTCTGGAATGAGTGGAACAACCTCAGCCTGCCCAACGTCATCTTCGCGGTGATGGTGATCGGCATCGTCGGCATGCTGCTGGACATGCTGTTCGCGCGCTTGCAGAAAGCCATCACCTATGCAGACTGAATTTTTGAAAGTCGAGGCCCTGGGCAAGACCTACCCGGGTGCCCACGAGCCGGTTTTTGACGGAGTGAACTTTGACATCGCGCAAGGCGAATTCGTTTGCATCATTGGCCACAGCGGATGCGGCAAAACGACCATCTTGAACGTGCTGGCGGGCTTGGAAAGTGCCAGCACTGGGCTTGTGTTCATGGACCAGCGCGAGGTGGCCGGCCCCAGCCTGGACCGAGGCGTCGTGTTTCAGGGCCACGCCTTGATGCCTTGGCTCACGGTGCGCAAAAACATTGCGTTCGCGGTGCGCAGCAAGTGGCCATCTTGGAGCCGGGCCCAGGTTGACGAACACGTTAAAAAGTACGTGGCGCTGGTCGGTCTTCACGACGCAATTGACAAAAAACCCAGCGCCTTGAGCGGCGGCATGAAGCAGCGCGTGGGCATTGCCCGGGCCTTTGCCATCCAGCCGCGCATGTTGCTGCTGGACGAACCCTTCGGCGCGCTGGATGCGCTGACGCGCGGCACCATCCAAGACGAGCTGCTGCGCATCTGCGCCCAAACCCACCAAACCGTTTTCATGATCACGCACGACGTGGACGAAGCCATTTTGCTGGCCGACCGCATCTTGTTGATGAGCAACGGACCTCAGGCGCGCGTGGCAGAAATTGTCAAAAACACCATATCGCGCGACCCCACCCGAGGCCGCCAGCGCGCCACCTTGCACCACGACCCGCAGTACTACCGCCTGCGCAACCACTTGGTCGACTTTTTGGTGTCGCGAAGCAAAGACTTGTCCCACGGCCGCGCGCCGTCACGGCCGGTTGAGGTCAGCCCAGGGCTGCCGGACCTCGAGCCGCAGCCCCAATCCACGCCACCCATTCAACACGTTCCACCCAACCCCACCCTGCTCAGGAGAATCGCATGAACCGTCTGGACGTCACCGAAAAAATCATCACCACCAAAGTCAGCAAGGGCCTCAAATGGGCCGACGTGGCAAGCGCCGTGGGCTTGAGCAAAGAATGGGTCACGGCCGCCTGCTTGGGCCAAATGACACTGACCGCACCACAGGCCGCCACCGTGGGCGAAATTTTTGGCTTGAGCGCCGAAGAGCAAAAGTGGCTGCAAGTCGTGCCCTACAAAGGCAGCCTGCCCACCGCGGTGCCGACCGATCCTTTGATCTACCGGTTCTACGAGTTGGTCAGCATCTACGGCACCACATTCAAGGAGTTGATCCATGAAGAATTCGGCGACGGCATCATGTCGGCCATCGACTTCAAAATGGACCTGCAGCGCGAGCCGAACGCCGCCGGCGATCGCGTGAACATCGTGATGTCGGGAAAGTTTTTGGGCTACAAAACTTATTGAACCGTTGTGAGCCCGGGCCCCATGCTTCCGGCTTGCTGGACCCCCTCCCAGCGGCGACCTGGACAACGCAGTCGAAGCGCCCCGCTACGGTCGTTTGGCTGCCGTTCGGCGGCCTTTCGACGGGCCTGAGCAGACGCTCGCGATCGCTAAAGTGGTCGCCCGGAGGGACTCGAAAATAGGTTGCAAAGCCTTTGATTTCCTTGTGCTTTCGAGATGAGTTCGATGCTTGTTCCCCCTTTTGTTCCCCACTTTTACGTCAATTAGGAATGGAGTCCGGCTGTCCTCGTTATTCCGATGAACCTGATTCAAAACGCACCGTCTGAAAAGACTATTTTTTAACTCGTCGCAAGTGCGCCACAAACGAACCAGGTTCAACCGGCATCGCATTCACGATCGCGCGCAAAGAAATAGTGCGGCTGTCTTTTCGTTCGCAGCCCAATAGATTTAAGCGGAAATCTGCCAGCGCAAAAACCTGATTCATTGCCAGAGTGATTTGGAATCACTGACGCACTGGGGATGAACATGCTCGGGATCTCAGAAACAAAAACTTCGACAGCGCAAGTTGAGCCACTTGGCTTCTTGATGCGAATGACGGGTGTGATGCAGGCCACCGGCCTGACACGTTCGACCATTTATAAATTGATGGCGGCGAAGAAGTTTCCAGAAGCCGTTCATTTGACGGGCCGAGCTGTTGCGTGGCGACGCTCGGACATAGAGACCTGGACTTCGTCGCGTCCGTTATCGACGCATTGATAAATGCATATCTGCTACGTCGCGTCTTGGTCACGGTGCGGTTTTGCTACCGGCCTTGAAGCAGCACCCCCCATTCAGAACCATTCCAATCAGCAGCAGTGCGCCAAACACCTTGCGCCAGCGCCAGGCTGCGAACCAATAGCGTTCATTGCGCCAGAGCACTCGGTGCAATCTCAAGACGTAAAACAACGCAGCCTGGGCGATGATGAACGGCCCGACGACCCCTGTCTTCATAGGCGCAATTGCCGCCAAAGCGACCCTGGGGCAGATGTGCCCTGGTCGTGAACTCGAAGATCGGCTCCGAAATCGGCAGCGGTTCGGGCGCCGACGAGCGCCTCTGCGGTTCCGGCAGCTCGGTCAACGGGGCGTGATCGCACTGAGGATCGAACGGCCGGCGCGGCGCGCCATGACGTAGCGACTGCGTTCGACCATGGTGGTCCAGAAGGACGCGTCCAGTGTCAGC
>JANPNT010000241.1:0-6370 GCA_031427655.1 Burkholderiales bacterium | reverse complement strand
GTGCTGGGCAAGCTGGTCAATCAGGAAGGCATCACGCTGTTGATGGCCACCTTGGGCATCGCCTACTTCCTGGAAGGCTCCGGGCAGATGCTGTTCGGCAACGACATCTACAAGATCGACGTCGGCCTGCCCAAAGACCCGACCCCTGCTGTTTGAAAAATTCTTTGAAGGCGGCGTGTTGGTGAGTCAAGAAGACCTGTCGGCCGCACTGATCGCTGCAGTTTTGGTGGGGCTGTTGGCATTGTTTTTTCAGAAAACTGCCACTGGCCGTGCGCTGCGTGCGGTGGCCGATGACCACCAGGCTGCGCAGTCCATCGGCATACCGCTGTCGCGCATTTGGGTCATCGTGTGGTCGGTGGCCGGTGTGGTGGCATTGGTGGCCGGCATCATTTGGGGCAGCAAATTGGGTGTGCAGTTTTCGCTGACTTTGGTGGCGCTCAAGGCCTTGCCGGTGGTGATTTTGGGTGGCCTCACGTCGATACCGGGAGCCATCATTGGCGGCTTGATCATCGGTGTGGGCGAGAAGTTGTCTGAGATCTACCTCGGCCCGATGTTGGGCGGCGGGATAGAGATTTGGTTTGCCTACGTGCTGGCCTTGTTCTTCTTGTTGGTGCGGCCGCAAGGGCTGTTCGGCGAGAAAATCATCGACCGCGTTTGAGTCAGAAAGCTGAGCCATGCTTTACCGCGAGAACGGTCAATTCAAGACCACCTACCAAGCCGATCAGCAGATCTTTCCGATCTTGCAAGACCGCTGGTTCATGGCCGCGCTGTTGGCGTTTGCGTTCATCGCGGTGCCGCTGACAGCGCCCGAATATTTATTTCGCGGCATTTTGATTCCCTTCTTGATTCTGTCGCTGGCCGCCATCGGCTTGAACGTCTTGGTGGGCTACTGCGGGCAAATCTCACTCGGCACCGGAGCTTTCATGGCGGTGGGTGCATATGCGTCTTACAACTTCATGGTGCGCATCGAAGGCATGCCGCTCATCCCGGCGTTGTTGTTGGGTGGCTTGTGCGCCACCGTGGTCGGCGTGCTGTTCGGCATTCCAAGTTTGCGCATCAAAGGCCTGTATTTGGCGGTGGCCACGCTGGCGGCGCAGTTCTTCACCGACTGGGCTTTCCTGCGCATCAAGTGGTTCACAAATGACTCGTCTTCGGGTTCGGTCAGCGTGGCCGGTTTGAAGGTGCTGGGTTTTTCGATTGAGTCGCCAGTGCAAAAGTATTTGTTCTGCTTGTGCTTCGTGGTGGTGTTTGCCTTGCTGACCAAAAACCTGGTGCGCGGCGCCATCGGGCGCGAGTGGATGGCCATGCGTGACATGGACGTGGCGGCAGCTGTCATCGGCATACGGCCCGTCTACGCCAAGCTGACGGCGTTCGCGGTGAGCTCCTTCATCGTCGGCGTGGCCGGGGCCTTGTGGGGCTTTGTTCACTTGAGCTCGTGGGAGCCGGCAGCGTTTTCCATCGACCGCAGTTTCCAGCTCTTGTTCATGGTCATCATTGGCGGCTTGGGGTCGATCGCGGGCAGTTTTTTCGGCGCGGCTTTCATCGTGATCTTGCCGTTGCTGCTGAGCCAAATTCCGCATTGGTTTGGCATTCCCATGTCGACTGCCACAGCGGCCCATTTGGAGCTGATGATTTTTGGCGGCTTGATTGTTTTCTTCTTGATCGTTGAGCCACATGGCTTGGCGCGCCTGTGGGCCATTGCGCGCGAGAAGTTGAGGCTGTGGCCCTTTCCTCATTGATGACGCAACAACAGCGCGTTGAAATTTTTTCCCCGTAACCGCACCGCACTCACCAGTGCTATTTCACCTCTGGAGGTAGACATGAACCTGAAGACCCTGAAGGGCATTGCCCTTGCGATCACCGTGAGTGCCGCCGGCTTCGCCGGTATCGCCACGCCGCCGAGTGCCCAAGCGCAGGCCAAAGAACAGTTCTATCCGCTGCTGGTGTACCGCACCGGTGCGTACTCGCCCAACGGCACGCCGTGGGCCAACGGCAAGCAGGACTACATCAAGATGATCAACGCCCGCGACGGCGGCATCAACGGTGTGAAGCTCACATTTGAAGAATGCGAAACCGGCTATGCCACCGACCGCGGCGTGGAATGCTACGAGCGCTTGAAAGGCCGACCCGGCGTGGCCTTCATCGACCCGCAGGCCACTGGCATCACCTTTGCGCTGACTGAGAAAGCACCTGTCGACAAGATTCCGCTGATCACCCTGGGTTACGGTTTGTCGGCTGCGCAAGACGGCACTGCGTTCAAGTGGAACTTCCCGCTGATGGGCAGCTACTGGACGGCAGGCGACATCCTGATCCAGCACCTCGGCAAAAAAGAAGGCGGCCTGGACAAGCTCAAAGGCAAAAAGATCGCCTTGGTCTACCACGACTCACCGTTTGGCAAAGAGCCGATTCCACTGCTGCAACAGCGTGCCGCCACGCACGGCTTCGACCTGCAACTGATTCCAGTGACTGCACCTGGCGTGGAGCAAAAATCGGCTTGGTTGCAAGTGCGTCAGAGCAAGCCCGACTACGTGCTGCTGTGGGGCTGGGGTGTGATGAACTCGACCGCCTTGAAAGAAGCCCAAGCCACGGGCTACCCGCGCGACAAAATGTACGGCGTGTGGTGGGCCGGTGCCGAACCTGACGTGAAAGACGTCGGCGAAGGTGCAAAAGGCTACAGCGCCTTGGCACTGAACACCTCGGGCCAATCGCCCAAAGTGATTCAAGACATTTTGAAATTCGTTCACGACAAGGGCCAGGGCACGGGGCCGAAAGACGAAGTCGGCTCGGTGCTGTACACCCGCGGTCTGATCATTCAAATGTTGGGCATTGAAGGCACGCGCCGCGCGCAAGAGCGCTTTGGCAAAGGCAAGGTCATGACAGGCGAGCAAGTGCGCTGGGGCTTAGAAAACTTGGCGCTTGACCAGAAAAAGCTGGACAGCTTGGGCTTTGCCGGTGTGATGCGTCCGCTGTCAACGTCGTGCGCCGACCACATGGGCTCAAGCTGGGCGCGTGTGCACACATGGGACGGCGCAAAGTGGAATTTCAGCTCTGAGTTCATGCAGGCTGACGACCAAATCATCAAGCCCATGGTGAAAGCGGCAGCCGAAAAATACATGAGCGATAAAAAACTCACACGCCGCACGCCGGAAGACTGCCAATCCTGAGATGGGCCGTCTTCCGGCGTTAGCGCCGGACCGGATTGCTCCTTCCCCATTCCCTTCCTCCGGGAGAAAGCGGATTGTTGACTCCCCTACCTCTCCTTGAGAGGCCGGGCTCAGGCTGTGCCTGAGCCCTCATTCAAGCGCCGGGTACGGTGCTTGAATGAGTGAAAGGTCACCATGAGTACATCGCCAAATATTCTTCTCAACGTCAACGGCATCGAGGTCATCTACAACCATGTGATCTTGGTCTTGAAGGGCGTGTCGCTGCAGGTGCCTGAGGGCAAAGTGGTGGCGCTGCTGGGCGGCAACGGAGCCGGCAAAACAACCACGCTTCGTGCTGTGAGCAACTTGCTGCGCGGTGAGCGCGGCGAAGTGACCAAGGGCTCGGTGGAATTGCGCGGCGAGCGCATTGAGAGCTTGTCCACCGCCGACATGGTGAACCGCGGTGTGATTCAAGTGATGGAAGGGCGGCACTGTTTTGCCCACCTCACCATTGAAGAAAACTTGATGACCGGTGCCTACACCCGCAAGGATGGCAAGGCAGCGGTGGCGGCCACGCTGGAGAAGGTCTATAACTTTTTCCCGCGCCTGAAGACGCGGCGCACTTCGCAGGCCGCCTACACCTCGGGCGGTGAGCAACAGATGTGCGCCATTGGCCGCGCCTTGATGGCCAACCCAAAAATGGTGCTGCTCGATGAGCCGTCGATGGGCTTGGCACCGCAAATCGTGGAAGAGGTTTTTGAGATCGTCAAAGACCTGAACCAGCGCGAAAAGGTCACCTTTTTGCTGGCCGAGCAAAACACCAACATGGCGCTGCGTTACGCCGACCACGGCTACATCTTGGAGAGTGGTCGCATCGTGATGGAAGGCGCTGCGGCCGACCTCCGCGAGAACGAAGACGTGAAAGAGTTCTACCTTGGCATGGGCGGCGGTGACAGGAAAAGCTTTAAAGACGTGAAGAGCTACAAGCGCCGCAAGCGCTGGTTGGCTTGAAGCAAACGAAGGATTGCAAACCATGGCACACGCCGGCCCTGAAATCCTGCAAGCTGTGCTGCCCTTGCTGCGCCAACTGCGCGACATCAAAACGCTGAAAGAAAAACAGCCCGGAATTTTTTACTGCCGAAGTGCCGCGTTTTTGCACTTTCACGACGAGGGCGGCACCTTGGTGGCCGACTTGAAAAAAACCAGCGGCAGCGGTTTTGATCGATATCCGCTGACCAGCCCGCTGGCCCAACGCAAATTGCTCGACGACGCCAAATTGCGCGCCGTGCGTGCTGATCGCAGCGATGACTGATTTCACCTGACCGCTTTATGAACACTCACT
The DNA here is from genome assembly GCA_031427655.1 of Burkholderiales bacterium. Lineage (GTDB taxonomy): Bacteria > Pseudomonadota > Gammaproteobacteria > Burkholderiales > Burkholderiaceae_C > JANYJJ01. The sequence goes on along the minus strand of JANPNT010000241.1, from coordinate 1,885 downwards.
ACGACCCCCTCGAAACGCGCTCACCCGCGCTGCGTGAAGCCCAACTCATGGCCGCCTTGCAAACGCAAGTTGCTCACGCTGCGCAGCACGCCAGCGCCTTCACCGAACTGCTTCAGGGCCACGACGTGGTAGCCGTCAATTCGCGTGCGGCACTGGGGGCGTTGCCGGTCACGCGCAAAACTGAACTGCTGGAGCGGCAAAAAGCAAAGCGCAGCGCCGATGTGTTTGGTGGTTATTCAACAGTTGGGTGGGGACCTGTTTTCTCCCACACCAATCAGCGCCGCGCCTCACGCGTCTACGCCTCCCCCGGCACCATCTACGAACCCGAAACCAACCGCCCCGATTACTGGCGCATGGCGCGCGCCATTTTTGCCGCTGGTTTTCGCGCTGGCGACTTGGCCCACAACTGCTTCAGCTACCACTTCACACCCGCCGGTTTGATGATGGAAACCGGCGCGCACGCGGTCGGCTGCACCGTGTTTCCGGGCGGCGTGGGCCAAACCGAACAGCAAGTGCAAGCCATGGCCGACCTCAAGCCCGCGGGCTACATCGGCACGCCCAGCTTTTTGAAACTCATCATCGAAAAAGCGCTTGAGATGGGCGTGGCCTTGCCGTCGCTCACCAAAGCCTCGGTCGGCGGTGAAGCCTTTCCACCGTCGCTGCGCGACTGGTTTGCGCAGCGCGGCATCAGCGCCTACCAAAGCTACGGCACGGCTGACTTGGGCCTGATTGCCTACGAAACAACTGCGCGTGAAGGCTTGGTGTTGGACGAAGGCGTGATCGTAGAAATCGTGCGCCCTGGCACCGGTCAAGTGCTGCCCGACGGCGAAGTCGGCGAAGTGGTCGTCACCACCCTTAACCCCGACTACCCCTTGATCCGTTTTGGCACTGGCGACCTGTCTGCCGTCATGGCCGGCACCTGCCCTACGGGCCGCAGCAATGCGCGCATCAAAGGCTGGATGGGCCGCGCCGACCAAACCGCCAAAGTGCGCGGCATGTTCGTCCACCCCAGCCAAGTGGCCGAAGTGGTACGCCGCTTTCCCGAAGTCAAGAAGGCCCGCTTGGTGGTCAGCGGCGAAATGGCCAACGACAGCATGGCGCTGCATGTGGAAGTGGTCGGAACACCCGACGGCTTGGCACTCAAGTTGGCAGCCACCATCCGCGACGTCACCAAGCTGCGCGGCGACGTTCAACTTTGCGCTGTGGGCAGCTTGCCGAACGACGGCAAAGTGATCGAGGACGCGCGGCGGTATGCGTGAGGCGCGCAAGGCCAAGGCCGGAGTGCTGCATTCGGAGAGCCCAGTCGGTGCACGTGAAATTTTGAGGCTGTTGAGACACGCGAAAACCCCCGTGCGCGCCGAAGAGAATCGGTGGCATTGAGCAAAACCCGTTCGCACTGAGAAGAACTCATTCGCACTGATGCGAAGCCGTCAGCACTGAGGCGAAGCTGTTGGCACTGAGAAAAACCCTTTCGCACCGAGCTTGTCGAATTGCCAACTCGGTAGCGCCAAGGCTTCCCCAACTGGCCCGTTGTTCAAACGCAGTCGACTTGTGATCGATCCGTTTCGAACGTCGGCGGGGGCGGCAAGAAGCGAGGGGCCAACGCCCGCATACACGGGGGTACGCCAAATCGGTCGTCAGCCCCTCGCTCCTGGCCGCTGTGGTTCGGGTTGAGGCTTCGAGTAGAAGGAAATTTCTATGACCTGGCCCCAGCTTCCCGCGAAGCGACAACACGCTGTAGCTCGGCCTGCGGCCGGCGTCGGCGCGCACAGGCCGCTGTCAGTTGCCATGCTGACGCAGACGACATCGACATCGACGTCGGGGGGCAGGGTGCGGGGGGGCGGGGGCGGGGGGCGGGGCCCAGTCTTTGGTGTCTGCGGCATCG
>JANPNT010000240.1:0-14871 GCA_031427655.1 Burkholderiales bacterium | reverse complement strand
GGTGTCTTTCAGCATCTCGGCTGGCAGCACCGGGCGGATGATGTTTTCAATGATGCTGTCGATGAAGCTTTGCTTCATCTTTTTGGACGTCTCGCTTTGGTCGGGATCGTGTTGAGTCGACAAAACCACGGTGTCGATGCTGTGCGGTTTGCCGTCCACGTAACGCATGGTCACTTGGCTTTTTGCGTCAGGACGCAGGAAGGGCAAGCGGCCATCTTTGCGCAGCTGGGCTTGGCGCTCGACCAGGCGGTGGGCGTAGTAGATGGGCGCGGGCATCAGCTCGGGCGTCTCGTTGCAGGCGTAGCCAAACATCAGGCCTTGGTCACCGGCGCCGGTGTTCAACACGTCGTCGCTGGCTTGGTCTACGCCTTGCGCGATGTCGTTGCTTTGCTTGTCGTAGGCGACCAACACGGCGCAGCCTTTGTAGTCAATGCCGTACTCGGTGTTGTCATAGCCAATGCGCTTGATGGTGTCGCGCGCCACTTGGATGTAGTCAACGTGCGCGTTGGTGGTGATCTCACCGGCCAACACCACCAAGCCTGTGTTGCACAAGGTTTCAGCGGCCACGCGCGAGAGCGGGTCTTGCTTGAAAATCGCGTCAAGAATAGCGTCAGAAATCTGGTCGGCCACTTTGTCGGGATGGCCCTCTGAGACGGATTCGGATGTGAATAAAAAGTCGTTCGACACGCTATGGCTCCAATGAATGTTCGGACAGGTTGCAGACTGCGTTGCCGACCTGACCCCTTGGAGGAGCGGCGAACGCTTTAGCAGAATTTGTTTGAGCTTTCGCCCTGCAAAATGCACATTGATCCGAACCCACCGGGATGCACACTTCGCGTCGCCCTGCAAGTAGTTCATAACTCGGCGATGCCTCAATTATAAGAACCATGCTGACCCTGTTTCGATTCCTGTCCCGCTGCCCGTTGTGGATTCTTCACGGCGCGGGATGGCTTGTGGGCTGGGGCAGCTACTTGTTTTCGGCGTCATACAGGCAAAGGTTCAGGGCGAATGCGGCGCAGGCCGGGATGTCGTTTCAAACGTCGCATGAGGCCATTGCGCATGCCGGTCGCATGTTGATGGAACTGCCTTATCTTTGGATGCGCCCGTCTGGCTCAGACGACTTGCTGAAATTGAATTGGGAGGGCGAGGCTTTGGTGGAGGCGGCGCATGCCAAGGGCAAAGGCTTGGTGCTCATGACGCCGCACATGGGTTGCTTTGAGGTGACCGCACAGGGCTACGCGCAGCGCTTTGCTCACAGATTGGCACCCATCACGGTGCTGTACCGACCGGCCCGCAAAGCGTGGCTGCGACCATTGGTGGACACCTCGCGCGAACGCCCCGGCTTGTCGGCCGTGCCTGCCAATTTGTCGGGGGTGCGGCAAATGATTCGGGCCCTGCGACGCGGTGAAACCGTGGGTCTGTTGCCCGACCAAGTGCCGCCCGATGGCATGGGCGTGTGGGCGCCGTTTTTCGGCAAGCCTGCGTACACGATGACGCTGGCCGCACGGCTGGTTCAGCAAACCGGTGCGGTGCCGCTGTTGATTTGGGGCGAGCGGCTGCCCTGGGGTCGTGGCTACACCGTGCGCGTGTCGGCGTTTGATGAGGAGATACCGCCGTCGAGTGCTGCGGCCGAAGCTGCTGCGGCAGTGATCAACCGCGCGATGGAGCGCTTGATACGGCAGTGCCCGCAGCAGTACCTGTGGAGCTATGACCGCTACAAATCAGGGCCTGTGATTGCCCAAGAAGCGCAAGAAGACTCTGCTGCATCCAACCCTGTGAGCAAGGGCTGACCGCGTGGTGTCGCGACTCTTTCTGGCTCTGCTGTGGCTGACTCATTGGCTCCCATTGTCGTTGCTCGCGGTCATCGGTCGCGCTGTCGGGCGAGGCCTGCACGTGTTCGCCACGTCGCGCCGGTTGGTCGCACTGCGAAATGTTGAGCTGTGCTTTCCTGAACAAACGCTGCAGCAGCGCCAAGCCTTGGTGCGTGAACACTTTCAATGGCTGGGACGCAGCATCATCGAGCGCGGTCTGCTTTGGTACGCACCGGTTGAACGTTTGAAGCGCCTCATTCATGTGGAAGGAAACGTGACGCTGGCCGAACACAGCACGCAGCCGGTGATGTGGCTGGTTCCGCACTTCATGGCGTTGGACGTGGCGGGTGCCGCCACACAGCTGTTCCAAAAGCAGCGAGTCGGCTCCATCTACCAAGCGCAAAGCGACGCCGTGATGGACGCTGCCATGCGCGCGGGCCGCTTGCGCTTCAACCAAGGCGAGGTCTTCGCGCGCAGCGACTCTGCCAAGCCGCTGATCCGCGCCATCAAACGGGGTGACGCATTTTTTAATTTGCCCGACATGGACTTCGGTGCCCGCGACGCCGCCTTTGTCCCCTTTTTCGGCGTGCCTGCTGCCACGCTGCTGGCTCCTTCGCGCATGGCCCGCGCTTTGGGCATGGTGGTGCAACCGGTGGTGGCTGAAATCTTGCCCGGCGGGCGGGGTTACCGCGTTCGGTTTTTAGAGCCTTGGACTGACTTCCCCACTGCCGACGCCATGGCCGACACTGCCGCCATGAACCGCTGGATAGAGACCGAAATTCGCGCCAACCCGGCCCAATACCTGTGGGTGCACAAGCGCTTCAAAACGCGGCCCGAAGGCGAGGCGTCGCTGTATTTGTGACTGAAAGCGCGCCACCGATAATCGGCCCATGAAATTGCGCTTCACCAAAATGCAAGGCGCGGGCAATGACTTCGTCATGCTCGATGCCACGCGCGCGCCCATCGACCTCAGCACTGCACAGCTTCGACAGCTCGGTGACCGCCGTTTTGGCGTGGGTGCGGATCAAATTTTGGTGGTGGAACGCAGCCGCACCGAAGGCATTGACTTTCGTTACCGCATCTTCAACAACAGCGGCGAAGAGGTTGAGCACTGCGGCAATGGCGCGCGCTGTTTTGTTCACTTTGTGCGCGACCGCGGGCTGACCGACAAAACTCACCTCGCGGTGGAAACCGTCAATAACGTTTTGGAATTGCAGCTTCAAGCTGATGGCGGCGTGACGGTGGACATGAATGCGCCCATGTTTGATTTGGCGGATGTACCTTTCGATTCGTCGGGCCTGGCCTCACGCCGCGTGGGCGACTTTGAGTTGTGGCCGTTGATGATTGACGGCACCTTGACTGAGCTTGCCGTACTGTCCATGGGCAACCCGCACGCGGTGCAAATCGTCGCCAATGTCGACACCGCGGCGGTGCTCACAGAGGGCCCGGTGATTCAGCAACACGCCCGTTTTGCCAAGGGAGTGAACGTGGGTTTCATGCAAGTCATGAGCCGCAGCCAAGTGCGGTTGCGCGTGTTCGAACGCGGTGCCGGTGAAACGCTGGCCTGCGGCACCGGTGCTTGCGCCGCGGTGGTGGCAGGCATCCGTTTGGGACTGCTCGATGCGCGCGTGCAGGTGGACGCGCGCGGCGGTCGGCTCAGCATTGAATGGAACGGGGCACTGTCATCGGTGTTGATGACAGGACCCGCTGTGAAAGTTTTTGAAGGAGACATTGAACTGTGAACAACAACGCTGGGGCCGGATCCGGGGTGCAAGGCATCACCGAAGAAGACATTGCCAATTACCTGGCCAACACGCCCGCATTTTTTGAGCGCCACGCCGAGCTGCTGAGCGCGGTGCAGCTCACCAGCCCGCACGGGCAGCGCGCGGTGTCGCTGCAAGAGCGGCAAATGGAGATGCTGCGCGAAAAGCTCAAAGCCATGGAACACAAGGTGATGGAGATGATTCGCCATGGCCAAGAAAACGTGGCGATCGCCGACAAGCTGCACCGCGTGACGCGCGCTGTGCTGCTCACCGCCGAGGCATCGCATTTGCCCGATGTGATGGTGAGCGAATTAGCGCACCAGTTTTTGATTCCGCAGACCGGCATCCGCGTTTGGGGTGCCGTTGCTGGCTTTGAGGGCGCGCCATTTGCTGCTTCCGTCAGCGATGACGCCAAAGTGTTTGCAAAGAGCCTGGTGTTGCCTTACTGCGGCCCCAATTCAGGCTTCGAGGCCGCGTCCTGGTTGGACGACCCGAGTGCGGTGGCGTCGCTGGCGTTGATCCCTCTGCGTCACACCGTGGGCTCCAGCGAAACTTCCAATTGCTTCGGCATGTTGGTGTTGGCCTCACCCGACCCAACGCGTTTCAGCGCCGACATGGGCACCGAGTTTTTGATGCGCATCGGCGACATTGCGAGTGCCAGCTTGTCTCGTCTTTTGCCGGTGGCAAAGGACAGCTGAGCCGCCGTCATGGAGCCTGTGGCTGAGTTGGTTTTAGACGGTGATTTGCTCCGGCATTTGAAGCATTTGGAAGTGGAGCGCCGCTTGGCCGCGCGCACCTTGGCAAACTACCAAGAAGCGTTCAAGCGGCTGCAAAACTTCGCCGATGCCGCGCCCGTCAAGCTGCGCGCGGTGCAAGCGCATCACATTCGGCGCTGGGCCGGTCAATTGCACCGCAAAGGCTTGGCCCCCGGCAGCATTGCGATCGAGCTGTCGGCCTGGCGCGGTTTCTACCGATGGTTGGGTCGCGACGGGCATGTGGTGCTCAACCCAGTGGACGGTGTGCGTGCCCCGAAAGCCCCCAAGCCCTTGCCCAAGGCCTTGGCGGTCGATCAAGCCGTGCTGTTGGCTGATCAGTTTGATGAGGCTGCGTCCCCTTTCTTGGAAGCCCGCGACCACTGCATGACCGAGCTGCTGTACGGCTGCGGTTTGCGGGTCAGCGAGCTGTTGGGTTTGGACGCGCAGGCCAGTACGAAAGCAGCAGGCTGGATTGACGTGCCCGACGCCACGGCTCACGTGTTGGGCAAAGGCAGCAAGCGCCGAAGCGTGCCGGTGGGCGGTGCTGCGCTGCGTGCCTTGGCGGCGTGGATGGAAGTGCGCAGCGAGATGGCGGCGGTGGGCGAAGCGGCTTTGTTCGTCAGCAATCGAGGCAGCCGGTTGACGCCGAGCCAGGTTCGGTCACGCCTGAAGTTGCGCGCCGTGAAAGCAGGCCTGCCCACGCACGTTCATCCACATATGTTGAGGCATTCTTTCGCGTCGCACTTGTTGCAGTCCAGCGGCGATTTGCGCGCCGTTCAAGAACTGCTTGGGCACGCCAGCATCACCACCACGCAGGTCTACACGAAGCTGGATTTTGGGCACCTGAGCAAGGTGTATGACGCGGCGCATCCTCGGGCCAGATTGAAGCCCCCAAATCGCTAGCGCTGTGTGTCTTCGGCGAAGCGCAGCGTGACCACCTCCCCCTGCTCTTGTCAGGGAGCAGGGAGTCAATCGCCGCTCGACCTGATCGGGGAAGGCAGCAGCGTCAGCCCGTTCACAATCTGCGCTTCTTTGAATTTGCCCCCGCTCCCGCATGACCTCCGAACCCGACTTGTTCGACACGCCTCCACCCGCGCCTGACGCTGCGAATGGCGACGCCGTCTCGCTGGCCCAATACGCCGAACGCGCCTACCTTGAATACGCGCTGAGCGTGGTGAAGGGCCGTGCTTTGCCTGACGTGTGCGACGGCCAAAAGCCCGTCCAGCGGCGCATTCTCTACAGCATGGAGCGCATGGGCCTGAGCTTCTCGGGCGCGGCCAACAGCGCGGGCCCGAAGCCGGTGAAGGGCGCGCGGGTTGTGGGCGATGTGCTGGGCCGGTTTCACCCGCACGGCGATCAGTCGGTGTACGACGCGCTGGTGCGCATGGCGCAAGATTTTTCGCAGCGCTACCCGCTGATCGACGGACAAGGCAACTTCGGCTCGCGCGACGGCGACGGCGCTGCCGCCATGCGCTACACCGAAGCGCGCTTGGCACCGATCACGCGTTTGCTGTTGGATGAAATTGACGAAGGCACGGTGGAGTTCGCGCCCAACTACGACGGCTCGACCGAAGAGCCGCAGCGCCTGCCGGGCCGCTTGCCGTTCGTGTTGCTCAACGGTGCCAGCGGCATTGCGGTGGGCCTGGCCACCGAGGTGCCGTCGCACAATCTGCGCGAAGTGGCGGCGGCCGCGGTTGCACTGATTCGTGGTGACAAAGGCGGCAACGACAAACTCAGCGACGACGAACTGGCCACGCTGATTCCCGGTCCCGACTTTCCGGGCGGCGGCCAAATCATCAGCAGCGCGGAAGACATTCGCAGCGCTTACGCCACCGGTCGCGGCAGCTTGAAGTTGCGGGCGCGTTGGAAGGTCGAAGAACTGGCGCGCGGCCAATGGAATTTGGTGGTCACCGAACTGCCGCATGGCACCAGCTCGCAAAAGGTGTTGGAGGAAATTGAAGAGCTCACCAACCCCAAAGTCAAGGCCGGTAAAAAGGCGCTGAGCAGCGAGCAATTGCTGATGAAAACCAGCGTGCTCAGCGTGCTGGACGCGGTGCGCGACGAGTCGAGCAAAGACGCCGCCGTGCGCTTGGTGTTCGAGCCCAAAACCAGCCGCATCGAACAAGCCGAGCTCATCACCATCTTGCTGGCGCACACCAGCTTGGAAACCTCGGTGTCGGTCAACCTCACCATGATTGGGGCCGACGGCAGGCCGTCGCTGAAGAGCCTGCGCCAAATATTGACCGAGTGGATTTCTTTTCGCATGCTGACGGTTCAGCGGCGCACCCAGCACCGTTTGGACAAAGTGTTGGCGCGCATTCACGTGCTCGAAGGCCGCGCCTTGGTGCTGCTGAACATCGATGAAGTGATACGCATCATTCGCAATGCCGACGAGCCCAAACCGGCGTTGATGGAGCGCTTCAGACTCAGCGACCGGCAAGCTGAAGACATCTTGGAAATTCGCCTGCGCCAGCTCGCGCGGCTGGAAGCCATCAAGATCGAGCAAGAGCTCAAAGAGCTTCGCATCGAACAAGGCAAGTTGGAAGATGTGTTGGCCAACCCCGGCAGCTTGAAGCGCACGGTGGTCAGAGAAATCGAGGCCGATGCCAAGCAATACGGCGACCCCCGTCGCACTTTGATTCAAACTGAGAAACGCGCCGTGGCCGAGCTGAAAGTGGTGGACGAAGCCGTCACGGTGGTGGTCAGCATGAAGGGCTGGGTGCGCGCGCTGAAGGGCCATGAGTTGGTCGCCGCCACACTGCAATTCAAATCAGGCGACGCGCTGTACGGCACCTTTGCGTGCCGCTCGGTGGATGCGCTCTTGGTGTTTGGCAGCGACGGCCGTGTGTACTCCACGGCGGTGGGCACGCTGCCTGGCGGGCGCGGTGATGGTCAGCCGATCACCTCACTCATCGAGCTGGAAAGCGGCACGCAACCGGCGCACTACTTTGCCGGAGCGGCCACACAAACCCTGCTGCTCGCGGGCACTGGCGGCTGCGGTTTGCTGGCCAACGCAGGCGATTTGCTGTCGCGCCAAAAAGGCGGCAAGAGCTTCTTGACCTTGGAAGGCGACGAAAAAATGTTGCCGCCAGCCACGACGCTTTTGGACCCGGCCGCGCAAGTCGCCTGCCTCTCACTCACCGGCCGCTTGTTGGTCTTCCCCTTGAGCGAACTCAGGCTGCAACCCAAAGGCGGCAAAGGTCTGACGCTGATGGACATCGAGCCCAAAGACGCCTTGGTCAGCGTGGCGGTGTTTGGTACTGCGCTTCTGGTGCAAGGCTCAGGACGGGGCGGCAAGCCCAAAGAAGAGTTGCTGCGTTTGGGCAGTGCGGCCGGTTTGGCCGCTCACATGGGCAAGCGAGCTCGCAAGGGCAAGGCGATCGACGGGTTTCAAAAGCCGCAGCGGGTGGTGGCGGCTTAGGCGGAGGCCGACCCGTCAGCTTTTGAAAAACTGTCGCAGCCCCATCAAACCCAAAACCGCAAACGTCCCCAAAGCCCAAAAATCGTAGGGCACGCCAAGCAAATTCACTGCCGCATCGGCGCAACTGGCGGTGGCTGAAAAGACCGACGGCAGCAGGGTGTCCAACTTCAAAGCGCTGACGATTTTGTCGGCCAGCGTGAGGTTGCATGACGCCGATTTGGCGGCCACAAAGTGCTGCCATGCGGCTGCGGCTGCGCCGGCACTCGCCAACAAAAAAATCAAGCTGGCCGACACCACGCGCCCTGCGGCCGAACGCCACAACAAGCCCAAGACGCAGGCCAATGCAATCACCACAAAGATCGCGCGTTGCAGCACGCACCAAGGGCAGGGCTGCATGTCGTAGACATGTTGCGAGACCAAGGCTGCGGCAACCGCGCCTGCGCTCATCAGGGCGATGGCGGCGAGCCACGGCACGGATGAGCCCGGTTGCAGCGCGGGCTTGGGCCGGTCAAAGCGCGTCATTGCACTTCCACAATCATCTCGATCTCTACACAAGCCCCCATGGGAATTTGCGCCACGCCGAAAGCGCTGCGCGCGTGTGCGCCTCGTTCGCCGTGGACCCCGCCAAACACTTCGGCCAACAACTCCGAGCAGCCGTTGGTCACCAGATGCTGTTCGGTGAAATCAGGCGTGCTGTTGACCAAGCTCATTACCTTGACGATGCGCGTCACTTTGTTCAGGTCACCGATGGCTGCGTGCAAGGTGCCCAACAGATCGATGGCAATGGCGCGCGCGGCCAACTTGCCGGTGGCCGTGTCGGTATTTTTTCCAAGCTGGCCCACCCAAGGCTGGCCGTCACGCTTGGCAATGTGCCCCGATAAAAAAACCAAATTGCCGGTGCGCACAAAGGGCACATAGGCAGCGGCAGGAATGGACACGGGCGGCAGCTCAATGCCGAGGGTTTTCAAGCGGTCGTAAATTGACTCGGTGGACATGGCGACTTTTCAAGTGACGAATTGCTTTGAATCCTACACTTCAGCCATGGAAGACAAAGACCACGGCTGGCGTCTCACCGCGCTGGCATTGGCGTGGTTGTGCGGCGTGGCGGCCCAGTTGCAAGAACGCGCTTTGATGCCTTGGTCGAGCTACGTGGCCCTTGGTGCAATCGGCTTGATTTGCGTGGTGCTGCAGCGCTTGTTGAAGTTGCGTGGTGCGTTTGGTGTGGCGGTTTTGGCCATGGCCTTGATGGGCTTCAGTGCCACCGGTGGCCGGGCTTGGGTGCAATGGGCTGACGGCCTGCCGACTGAGCTGGAGGGCCGCGACATTCAAGTCACGGGCGTGGTGGCCAGCTTGCCGCAACGCTCTGGCTCGGGCCTGCGTTTTTTGTTCGAGGCAGAGCAAGCGCTGCTGGAAGGCCAGGCGGTGAGACTGCCGTCCAAACTGTCGCTCGGCTGGTACGCCGGGTTTCATGAAGATGCCGTGCTCAGCGCACCTCAGCGGGAGTTGGGTGCGGGCCAGCGCTGGCGTTTCACGCTGCGATTGCGTCAGCCGCACGGCAACTTGAACCCGCACGGCTTTGACTATGAATTGCTGCTGTTCGAGCAAGGCGTGGGTGCCACTGGCTATGTGCGCGACGCCACAGCCACGATGCTCGATGCCCAAGCCGCACACCCTGTTGAGCGCTGGCGTCAACGGGTGCGTGATGCCGTGCAGCGCAGTGTTCCCGACCGCCGAGCGGCAGGCGTGATTGCGGCCTTGGTGGTGGGCGACCAGTCGGCCATCTCGCGCGACGACTGGGACTTGTTCCGTATCACTGGCATCGCACATTTGGTCAGCATCAGCGGATTGCACGTGACCATGTTTGCGTGGGCTGCCGGTTTGTTGGTGGCTGCAGCATGGCGGCGCAGCGCGCGATTGGCGCTGTGGTTGCCCACGCCGCAAGCTGCGCGTTGGGGTGGGTTGATCGCGGCTTTGGCGTATGCCATCTTTTCAGGCTGGGGCGTGCCCTCGCAGCGCACGGTGTGGATGCTGGCCACCGTCACCGTGTTGCAAACGCTCAGTCGCCGATGGCCTTGGCCTCTGGTGTTGCTGACGGCGGCGGTGGTGGTCAGCGCGATGGACCCGTGGGCTTTGTTGCAGCCGGGTTTTTGGCTGTCGTTCATGGCCGTGGGCTTGTTGATGTCGTCCAGCGTGGCCCAAAGCGACGAGCTTGAGTTTGCTGAAAAACCGAGCGGTTGGCGTGGCTGGTTCGCATCGCTGAAAGGCAGCATGAGCCAAGGCCTGCGCACCCAATTGATCGCCACGGTGGGCCTCACTCCGTTGAGCGTGGTGTTTTTTCAGCAGGTGTCGGTGGTCGGTTTGCTGGCCAATTTGGTGGCCATTCCGCTGGTGACTTTGCTCATCACGCCGCTGGCCATTTTGGGTGCGTTGTTTGCGCCTGTTTGGACGCTGGCGGCATGGCTGGTGCAAGTGGGTGCGCTGGGTTTGGCGTGGCTGGCACGCTTTCCGGTGGCGGTGTGGACAGTCCCTGTCGCGCCGCTTTGGGCTCAAGCAGCGGGCTTGTTGGCGGCGGTGCTGCTGGTGTTGCCGTTGCCGTGGCGGGTCCGCGCCTTGGCCTTGCCTTTGGCGCTGCCGCTGCTGCTGCCGCCCTCGGTATTGCCACCCGAGGGGCAGTTCGAGCTGGTGGCGGCCGATGTGGGTCAAGGAACATCGGTGCTGGTGCGCACACACCAACATTTGCTGGTCTTCGACGCCGGGCCGCAGTATTCGCGCGACAGCGACGCCGGTCAGCGTGTGTTGATGCCGCTGCTCAAGTCTCGCGGCGAGGCGCGCATCGACCGCTTGGTCTTGAGCCACCGCGACGCTGACCATGTGGGTGGCGCGCCTGCGCTGCTCAGCGGCATGGAAGTGACGGACATGCTGAGTTCGCTGGAGGTCGGCCACCCGTTGCACGCCCAGGCGGCAGCGCGCAGCGTGCCCAGCCAGCGCTGCGAGGCCGGGCAAACTTGGACCTGGGACGGTGTGCGTTTTGACGTGCTGCACCCGCTGCCCGGCGACTTTGACCGCAAGCTGCGCAGCAATGCGATGTCGTGCGTGATTCGTGTGGAAAGCGCCGCTGTTGACGGAAAAACGCGCAGCGCTTTGTTGACGGGCGACATTGAAAAAGCCGAAGAGGCCTCATTGGTCACGTTGCACGGCTCGGCGCTGAAGAGCGACGTGCTCATCGTTCCGCACCACGGCAGCAAAACCTCATCAACTGAGGCATTCTTGGACGCAGTGAAACCCAACGTGGCCGTGTTCCAAGCCGGTTATCGCAACCGCTTTGGGCATCCGGCGAACGAGGTCTTGGGCCGCTATCGGGAAAGGAAGATCGCCGAGATCGACAGCCCCGGCTGTGGTGCCTGGCAGTGGCGGGCTGAAATTGATGCGAATCGAGTCATTTGCCACCGCACCGCAAATCGCCGTTATTGGCACCACCACTGAGGCGTTCGTGGCCCGAAGTTTGCTACTCTCAAAGCACACCATCTGGACAGGAAATAGCTTCGATGAAACCCAGTTTCGATGAGATGCAAGCCACACCCACAGCGGTGCGGGAACACTACCGGGGCTATGAGCAGTGGCTGAGCCAGCAGCCGCGAGACGTAATGAAGTCGCGCCGCGAAGAGGCCGAAATGATCTTTCGCCGCGTCGGCATCACTTTTGCGGTGTACGGCGCTAAAGACGAAGACGCGAATTTGCCAAACGCAGGCACCGAACGCCTCATTCCCTTCGACCTGATCCCCCGCGTCATCCCGGCGCATGAGTGGGAAGAAATGCAGCGCGGCCTGAGCCAACGCGTGCGCGCCCTCAACCGCTTCATTCACGATGTTTATCACGGTCAAGACATCATCCGCGCAGGTCATGTGCCAGCCGAACAAGTGCTGCAAAACGCGCAGTTCCGGCCGGAAATGATGAACGTTGATGTGCCCGGCGGTGTGTATTCGCACATTGCAGGCATCGACATTGTTCGCGCCGCCAACCCCGACGGCAGCGGCAGCTACTACGTGCTGGAAGACAACCTGCGTGTGCCCAGCGGCGTGAGCTACATGCTGGAAAACCGCAAGATGATGATGCGGCTGTTTCCCGAACTGTTTAGCCAACACCGCGTGGCCCCGGTGGCCCATTACCCCGACCTGTTGCTAGAGACTTTGCGCGCCGTGGCACCTGCCGCAGTGAGCGAGCCCACAGTGGTAGTGCTCACACCCGGCATGCACAACAGCGCCTACTTCGAGCACGCGTTTTTGGCGCAGCAAATGGGCATCGAGTTGGTCGAAGGCCAAGACCTTTTCGTCAAAGACAACTTCGTCTACATGCGCACCACGCAAGGCCCCAAACGCATCGACGTGATCTACCGCCGCGTCGACGATGACTTCCTCGACCCCACCGCCTTCCGCCCCGACAGCACCTTGGGCTGCGCCGGTTTGCTGGCCGCCTACCGCGCAGGCAATGTCACCTTGTCCAACGCCATCGGCACAGGCGTGGCCGACGACAAATCCATCTACCCTTACGTGCCCAAGATGATCGAGTTTTACCTCGGTGAAAAACCCATCCTGAACAACGTGCCCACCTACTTGTGCCGCCAGGCTGATGATTTGAAATACGTGCTCGATCACCTTGGCGAGTTGGTGGTGAAAGAGGTTCACGGGGCCGGTGGCTACGGCATGCTGGTGGGCCCGGCTGCCAGCAAAAAAGAGATCACAGATTTCCGCGCCGCGCTGCTTGCCAACCCTGCCGGCTACATCGCTCAGCCCACCTTGGCGTTGTCGACTTGCCCAACTTTTGTAGACAGCGGCATCGCCCCACGCCACATCGATTTGCGGCCCTTTGTGCTGAGCGGCAAAGACGTGCAAATGGTGCCGGGCGGCTTGACACGCGTGGCCTTGAAAGACGGCTCACTGGTGGTCAATTCGTCGCAGGGCGGAGGCACCAAAGACACCTGGGTGCTTGAGGCTTGAGGGCGGCGATGATGTTGCTGCACCACCCTCACCGCGCTCTCACACTACCGCACCCCGTTTGCACTGAGCTTGTCGAAATGCCGCACCAACACGAAAGAAAAGGGGTTAGTGATGCTCTCTAGAACAGCAGACCACTTGTATTGGATGGCCCGCTACATGGAGCGTGCCGAAAACACCGCGCGCCTGTTGGACGTCAACTACCAAATGGCGCTCTTGCCTCAAACCGTAGAAGACGCCGAAAAAGGCTGGAAGGGTTTGCTCAGTATCAGTGAGCTCACCAACGACTTCACCGAGCGCCACGGCAAGGTCACTGCGAAAAGTGTGATGGCCTACATGGTGAGCGACGAAGCCAATGGCTCCAGCATCCGAAATTGCCTGATGGCTGCCCGCGAAAACGCACGCGCGGTGCGCGGCACGCTGACCACCGAAGTTTGGGAAACACAAAACCAAACCTGGTTGGAGTTTCAGCGCATGGTGGCGCACAAAGACTTCCTGAAGGACCCCAGCGCAGTGTTCGAGTGGGTGAAATTCCGCTCCCACCTGTCACGCGGCGTGACAGTGGGCACGATGCTGCAAGACGAGGCGTTTCACTTTTTGCGGATCGGCAGTTTTTTGGAGCGTGCCGACAACACCGCGCGCCTGCTCGACGTGAAATTTCATGCCGTGGAGAGCGAGTTTTTCGGCCCGGCATCCGCGAGGCAATCGCAATTGCAATCGCAAAGTCAAACGCAAACGCAAACGCAAACGCAAACGCAAACGCAGACCCAGAGCAGCGAAACGCCTGAAGAAAAAGACTTCGAATACGACTTCTATCACTGGTCGGCCATCCTGCGATCGGTGTCGGGTTTCGAGGTCTACCGCAAGGCTTATCGCAATGTGATTCGGCCGGAAAAAGTGGCGGAATTGCTGATTCTGCGGGCTGACATGCCACGTTCACTGGCCGCTTGCATGCACGAAGTTGTGGCTAATTTAAAGATGGTGGCGAATGAACAATCCAGCGACACAGTGCGCCGCGCGGGTCGCTTGCAGGCCGATCTGCAATACGGCCGCATCGATGAGATTTTGGCCACCGGTTTGCACGCCTACCTCACGCAATTTTTAGAGCGCGTAGGCACCTTGGGCGTAGGCATCAGCCGCGACTTTTTGGTGCCGGTCAAGGCTTAGCACCAACCCAGATTGCACTGCACCTAACGCCATTTTCGCACCCCGTTTGCACCCCATTCGCACCCCGTTCGCACTGAGCCTGTCGAAGTGCCCGATCATCCTGAGCGTGTCGAAGGGACTGACAGGCTCAGGATGATCGGAAAAAAGCTCAGCCCGAACGGGTTTGTATTTCAAGTTTTTTATCTTGGAGATTCCGTTGCGTGGCGGAGTCACCTCTCACCACACGCCATGCCCGCCAGGAGTTTTTGAATGTCCATCCACGTTGCCCTCAACCACGTCACGCATTACCGCTACGACCGGCCCGTCAACCTTGGCCCGCAAGTGGTTCGCCTGCGCCCCGCGCCGCATTCGCGCACACGGATCCTCAGCTACTCGATGCGCGTGGAGCCCGAGGGCCACTTCACCAATTGGCAACAAGACCCGCAGTCCAACTACCTTGCGCGCTTGGTGTTTCCCGACAAAACCACGTCGTTTCGAATTGAAATTGACCTGGTCGCCGAGATGTCGGTGCTCAACCCATTCGACTATTTTTTAGAACCGTCGGCCAGCAAATTCCCCTTTGCCTACGACGCTGAAGTGGCCGCTGAACTCGCCCCGTATCTGGCCAAAGAAACCACACACGCAGCCACACCCAAGCTCGCCGAATACGTGGCCAGCATCTCGCGCGAACCTGTCCCCACCAACGATTTTTTGGTGGCTTTGAACCAGCGTTTGCAAAAGGACATCAGCTACCTCATCCGCATGGAACCCGGCGTGCAAACGCCCGAGGTCACGCTCACCAACGGCTCGGGTTCGTGCCGCGACACCGGCTGGCTGCTGGTACAAATTCTTCGTCACCTGGGGCTGGCGGCGCGTTTCGTGTCGGGCTACCTCATCCAGCTCAAAAGCGATGTGAAGTCGCTCGACGGCCCCAGCGGCACCGAGGTTGATTTCACCGACTTGCACGCGTGGTGCGAAGTGTTT
>JANPNT010000239.1:0-1669 GCA_031427655.1 Burkholderiales bacterium | reverse complement strand
CCGTCACCACCCTCACGCGCGCGCAAGCGCTGCCCGACGTACCGCCGATCAACGACACCGTGCCCGGATTCGAAGTCGGTTCATGGCAGGGGCTATTCGTGCCTGCCGGCGTGCCGCCCGCAATTGTCGGCAAACTCAACACCGAAGTGCGCCGCATCCTCGCGCTGGATGACGTGCGCAGCCGCATCGTCGGGCTGGGTGCGGAAGTGGCAACCAACACGCCGGAGCAATTTGTTGAATTTATTCGTGCGGAACTGGCGAAGTGGGAGAAGGTGGTTAAGGTGGCGGGGGCGCGGGTTGATTGATAGTATCCGCAAAGTAAGAACATAAAGGGAAACGGTTGCCCACACCAGAGGAACTCGCGCGTCAGGAGATCGACCGCCAGCTTATTGCTTGCGGTTGGCTCATCCATGACCACAAGGTCATGAACATCATGGCTGGTCCCGGCGTAGCTGTACGCGAGTTTCCGCTGAAAACCGGCTTTGCCGATTACCTTCTGTATGTGGAAGGCAAGGTCGCCGGCGTCATTGAGGCCAAGCCGGAAGGTTACCCGCTCACCGGTGTTGAGGTGCAGTCGAGCAAATACACGCTGGGACTGCCCGACGGCATTCCGCACTACTGTAAGCCCCTG
The DNA here is from genome assembly GCA_031427655.1 of Burkholderiales bacterium. Lineage (GTDB taxonomy): Bacteria > Pseudomonadota > Gammaproteobacteria > Burkholderiales > Burkholderiaceae_C > JANYJJ01. The sequence goes on along the minus strand of JANPNT010000239.1, from coordinate 1,038 downwards.
CCGTTTGCTTACGAGTCGACCGGTGCGGTGACACAGTTTACCAACAGCCTTGAACCGGATTTCGCGAGCCGCGAGGTATTCACCTTTCATCGTCCGGAAGAACTCGCGCGTCTGGTCAAGCTGGAATCGCAGGTGCGCGCCAATGTGCGCGCGCTGCCGGAAGTCACCGACGATCATCTGTGGCGCGTGCAGGCAGAGGCGATTCAAAACCTGGAAAAGTCGCTCGCGGCCAACCGGCCTCGCGCCCTGATCCAGATGGCCACTGGCTCCGGCAAAACCTTTACCGCCTGCTCGTTCTGCTATCGCCTGATCAAGTTTGGCAAGGCGAAGCGCATTTTGTTTCTGGTGGATCGCAACAATCTTGGCGAGCAAACGCTCAACGAATTTCAAACGTATCGCAGCCCGGTCAACGGCTATAACTTCACCGACGAATACCATGTGCAGCATCTGAAAAAGAACACCGTTGATCCCGCGGCCAAGGTGTGTATCACCACCATCCAGCGCCTGTATTCGATGTTGAAGGGTGAGGAAGACTACGACGAAGGCAACGAGGAAAACTCGCTGTTCGAATCCGCCAGCCCACTGGGGAAGGAAGCGCTGCCCGTGGTGTACAACGCGCGCATTCCGATTGAAACGTTTGATTTCATTGTGATCGACGAATGCCACCGCTCCATCTACAACGTGTGGCGGCAGGTGCTTGAATATTTTGACAGTTTTCTGATCGGCCTCACCGCCACGCCGACGCCGCAGACGATCGGCTTTTTTAACAGCAATGTGGTGCAGGATTACTCGCACGAAAAAGCCGTGGCCGATGGCGTCAACGTCGGCTACGACGTGTATCGCATCGCCACGCAACTCACCGCGCAGGGTGCGACGCTTACCAAAACGCCCGGCCACTTCGTGCCGCACCGCGACCGCCGCAGCAAGAAAAAGCGGCTTGCTGAACTGGCGGACGATCTCACCTACACCGCCAGCGATCTTGATCGCGACGTGGTGGCTGAAAACCAGATACAGCTGGTCGTAGATACCTTTCGCGAC
>JANPNT010000238.1:0-1557 GCA_031427655.1 Burkholderiales bacterium | reverse complement strand
CGCTGATACGACCGTTGAAGCGTTCCACCATCCCGTTTGTCTTGGGCGTTCTAGGCCGAGTCAAGCGGTGCTCGATGCCCAGGTCTCGGCACAACCTGTGAACCACCCCGGCTTCCGTGGAGGCCATTTGGGTTAAGTAAGACCATTGCGGTCTGTTGATTGTGTCTGGTTGGGTTCTTGGTCGTTTGGGTTTCCTTTTTTCAATTGAGAGCTCCCCGCAGGGGCCGCCGGAGGCGCCCCGGCTCGGTTGTGCGATGTGCTCATGGCTCAGCCGCTTGCGCCACTTTCACTTCGCTGCTGCGCTGGCCACTTGCAACGCTGGCCTGTGCTTCTCGTCGTTGACGCCAGTAGATCGCCTCCGCCTCGGCTGGCGGGATGTAGCCGATGGGCTCCAGCAGCCTGTGGTGGTTGAACCAACTGACCCACTCCAATGTGGCCAGCTCGACCGCCTCGCGTGTCTTCCACGGCCCGCGCCGATGGATCAACTCGGCTTTGTACAGCCCGTTGATCGTCTCGGCCAGCGCGTTGTCGTAGCTGTCGCCCTTGCTGCCCACCGAGGGCTCTATCCCCGCCTCGGTCAACCGCTCGCTGTAGCGGATGGAGACGTACTGCGAGCCTCTGTCGCTGTGATGGATCAATTCACCGTCGCGGCCACTTTGTCTTGCCCACAGCGCCTGCTCCAGCGCGTCCAGCACGAAGTCGGTGTGCATCGATGAGCTCACGCGCCAGCCCACGATGCGCCGCGCGAACACGTCAATCACAAAGGCCACGTAGACGAAGCCCTGCCAGGTCGAGACATAGGTGAAGTCGCTGACCCACAGCTGGTTGGGCCGATCCGCCTTGAACACCCGGTTGACTCGGTCCTGCGGGCAAGCGGCCTTGGCGTCGGGCACCGTGGTGCGCACGCCCTTGCCGCGCATCGCACCGCGCAGACCCAAGCGGCGCATCAGCCGCTCTACGGTGCAGCGCGCCACCTCGACGTCCTGGCGTTTGAGCGCGCGCCAGACCTTGTCGGCCCCGTACACGCTCATGTTGCTCTTGAACACCTGTTGGATTTGGGGCATCAGCGCTGCGTCACGTTGCAGTCGGGGCGGGCACAAGCTGGGCTGACGCTGGCGTGCGGTTTGGCGCCAGTACGCTGACGGGGCAACCTGCAATGCTTTGCAGATGGGCTCGACCCCGAAGCGCTGGCGGTGTGTATCGACAAACGGCTTCACGACTTCAAGCGGCGGTCGAGCTCCGCCTGGGCGAAAAATGCGCTGGCCAACTTCAGGATCTCGTTGGCTCGGCGCAGTTCTTTGACTTCGCGCTCGAGCGCTTTGACGCGATCCTGTTCAGACGCGGTGGTGCCGGGGCGCGCGCCGGAGTCGACCTGCGCGTTGGTTGTTAATAAGCTTGACCCATTCCAGCAGGGTCGGTGCCACGCAGCCGATCTTGGGCGCAATGGATTCGATGGCCGCCCACAGCGATGGGTACTCGCCTCGGTGATCTAAAACCATTCGCACTGCACGCTCGCGAACCTCGGGTGAGAACTTGTTTGTCTTCTTCATGGCTCCA
>JANPNT010000237.1:0-3584 GCA_031427655.1 Burkholderiales bacterium | reverse complement strand
CGCTCCACCGTGCTGCACAGCTTCGTGGGTTGCCTGGCCGATTGCTGGGCACTCAAGGGCAGCGACGTGGTCTTGCCCGTCACGCCCATGTTCCACGCCAACAGTTGGGGCGTGCCTTACGGCGCGGTGATGTTGGGCGTGAAGCTGGTGTTTCCGGGGCCGCATTTGCACCCCGACGATTTGCTCGACCTGATGCAGTTGGAGCCGCCCACTTTGGCCCTCGGTGTGCCCACCATTTGGATGAGCTTGATCCAAGCTTTTGATGCGGCACTGGTCACGCAACCCGGCCGCTGGAAGATGCCTGCGGGTCTGCGTTCCCTGGTCGGTGGAGCGGCAGTGCCCGAGTCTTTGATACGCGCTTTTGCCAAGCACGGCGTGTGGTTGGTGCAGGGTTGGGGCATGACCGAGACATCGCCGCTGGCGACAGTGTCTTACCTGCGCAATGAGCTGAAAGACGCGGGCGATGAAGAGCGTTTCAAACGTGCCGCCATGGCCGGTGTGCCCGTGCCACTGGTCGATGTGCGCATCCGAACCGACGACGGAACAGCGGACGGTGTGGACGCACCCTGGGACGGCCACACCATGGGCGAAATTCAAGTGCGCGGCCCCTTCATCACAGGCAGCTATCACCAGGTGCCGGTGACCGAAGACAAGTTCACCGCCGACGGCTGGCTGCGCACCGGCGACGTCGCCACCATGGACGCCCTGGGTTTTGTGCGCATCACCGACCGCACCAAAGACCTCATCAAATCTGGCGGTGAATGGATCAGCTCAGTCGATTTAGAAAACGCGCTGATGGCGCATGCGGCGGTGGCAGAAGCGGCCGTGATTGCCATCCCCGACGAGAAGTGGAGCGAGCGTCCGCTGGCCTGTCTGGTGATGAAGCCGGGCAGCACCGCCACGCCCGCCGAGCTGTCAGCGCATTTGCTGGCACACAAGTTTGCGAAGTGGCAATTGCCCGAGCGCTACGAGTTCATCGACGCGATTCCGCGCACGTCAACGGGCAAGTTCTGGAAGCTGAAATTGCGCGAGCGGTTTGCTAAGTAGCAACTTGTATTGCCCCAAATGGGCCGCACAAATGCGTGTTGAGCGCCTCTTCTCTGGTGAACTCCCTTCTGGCGCGACAGAAGTTCGCGAAGGCGGGGGTTCACTCACTTCGCGCAGCGAAGTTACGGGAACACCAAAGTTATTTGCCTGCCGGGGCCGAAACTAGCAACGTGCTGACGCGGTTCCGCGCACGCGGCAACCGAAGCAAAAGCAGTCGGTCGACACAGCCACAATCACAAGATGAAAATCATCAAACTCCGCGACGGCAAAGAACGCTCGCTGCAGCGCCGTCATCCTTGGGTCTTTGGCGGCAGCATTGCAGGCGGCAAAGCCGACCCAGGTGAAACGGTTCGGGTGGAATCAGCCGAGGGCAAATTTTTAGCGTGGGCGGCGTACAGCCCCGAGTCCATGATTCGCCTGCGTGTTTGGAGCTTCACTGAAACCGAGCGCATTGACGCGGCGTTTTTCGAGCGGCGCATTGCGCAGTCAGTGGCCATCCGCGCGCGATTGCCCATCGACAGCAACGGCATGCGGCTCATTCACGGTGAAGCAGACGGCTTGCCAGGTTTGATCGTTGACCGTTACGGCGACACGCTGTGCGCGCAGTTCTCGTCGGTGGGCGTGGAGCGCTGGAAGAGCACCATCGCCGATGCGCTGCTCAAAGTCACGGGCCTGAGCCGTTTGTATGAACGCAGCGATGCGTCATCACGCAACTTGGAAGGCTTGGCACCCATGGCCGGTTGGCTGCGCGGCGAAGGCGCTGAAAACGCCACCACAGACATCAACATCACCGAACACTTCGCCGACCAAGATTGGCAGCTCACCGTTGACGTGGCCGAAGGTCACAAAACCGGTTTCTACCTCGATCAGCGCAGCAACCGCAAAGTGTTTGCCGACACGGTGAAGCACTTCGGCTACCAGCGCGTGCTGAATTGCTATTGCTACACCGGCGGCTTCAGCGTGGCGGCCTTGGCCGCGTTTGCGACAAGTGCAGGCCACGTGACCAGTGTTGATTCATCGGCCCCAGCTTTGGCGCGCGCCGCGGCGCACGTGCAGCTCAACGGCTTTGATGCGGCGCGTCACACCACGCTGGACGCCGACGTGAACCAAACCCTGCGCGACTTCATCAAGCAAGGCCGCAAGTTCGACTGCATCGTGCTCGACCCGCCCAAGTTCGCGCCGACCGCCGCGCACGCCGAACGCGCCGCGCGTGCCTACAAAGACATCAATCGCTTGGCCTTCATGTTGCTGGAACTAGGCGGCGCGTTGTTCACGTTTTCGTGCTCCGGCGGCATCAGCGCCGACCTGTTTCACAAAATCGTGGCGGGCGCTGGTTTGGACGCAGGCGCAGACGGTTTGATCTACGCCCACCTGAACGCCGCGCCCGACCACCCGATGACGGTGACGTTTCCTGAGGGGGAATATTTGAAGGGCCTGGTCATCATCAAGAGGTGATCGCTTGGCAACGCTGGTTTGGTTGCCGATTCAATTCGATTCTTTGATCAAGCGCCCACTTGCCGACTGAATCGGGCGCGCGTTCATCGGATACAGGCGCGCAAATATCGCGATCTGTTCGGCCGAAATCGTCACCGGTGTTTTCATCACCATCCACAGCACGCCTTCGCTGCAAGGCGGCGTGGTGAGCGAGCCCATGTAGGTGTAGTAGCTGCGCTCGGTGGGCAGCAACTCATTCAAATCAAGCGGCAGGCGTGCAATCACCTCGTCGCCTTTTTCCAGCGGCAGGTTGTTCCAAATGGCTTGCACCAAAGGCTGGGCGTTGCCTCGGTCCAGCAGCACAGCCACCACGGCCAAGCGGCCTTCGATGTCTTTGTGAACCAGGTGCGCCACCATGTCGAACAGGCGGCCATTGATGCGTTCTTCCGACGGCCGATGGAAGTGAAATTGCTGCAACTCGAAGCGCTTGCCCGTCACCTCGATGAAGTTGCCGGGGCTCACGTTGACCTGCACCGTGTGGCCGTTGTCGAGCACGCGAAAGTTGGTGGCGCGGTAGTCAAATTGCACGGAGTCCAACTGCACTTTGATGCCGTCGCGGATGTCGATGGGGCTTTGGCGTTTGCCTGTGGCGCAGGTGGCAAATTCGTTTTTCAGTTGCGCCCAGGCCTGCGGGCCGCCTTCGCCTTGGTAGTCCCAATGCGGGGTGTGTGCCGCCGCTGAATGGCCGTCTGGCACCGCAGCCGCCTTGGCGTAGCCGGTGTGGCTGCTTGTGGCTTTTGCCTTGCGCGCGGTTGGATTGGTTGGCGTGGTCACGGTTGGAGGCGAGGTGGTCGCAGACGAAGTCGGTGCCGAGATCACCCGAATCACGCTGGAGGCCGAACGGCCGGCCCCCAACTTTTCGGCCAAGCGTTCGCGCACGATATCGAGTGGGTTGCGTCGCTCGCGGCTTGCGCTGGTGGCGGCCATCGCTTCTGGTGCCAGCATCCGTTAAACAAGCACACATTGCATCTTGCAGCTGGGTATACTCGTCATGGTCCCACTTGTTCAGCTCAATAGAGTGCTCCAAAAGGGACTCCTGGCAC
>JANPNT010000236.1:0-3226 GCA_031427655.1 Burkholderiales bacterium | reverse complement strand
GCTCCAATAGTCGGCCTTCTCCGGAATGATCCAGCGTATCCCTCCGCGCACGTTTCGCTAAGCCGCCCGCGCGAGATGTGCGGCGCGGTCCGTGTGATTGCGCTGATGTAATGACGGCGGCTTTGGGCCCAAGCCCTGGATGCCTGGGTATTTCTAGCCGATGCGTTGATTTCGCAGACGAGGAACCGACGGAAGACAGCTCGGCCCAAGGTCAGTCCTGTCGAATAGACGCTATAAACTCAGTAGCTGCTTGCGCCCGAATCTATTGGGCTGAGGCCTAAATAATGGGTAAAAATCGTCAAAAATCGGCCTTTTTGAACTGTGAAAGCGCTTCGAGGTCGTGCTTTGGGACTTAAAGCTTCGTGAGACTTCCTGGCGCTATCGATAATATTTATTTATCGATAGTCGGCTACGTTTGACTATGTCTGCTATGGGCCAGAAGCTGCCATTTAGCATTTCTGGCGGGATGTCCGCTTCAGGCTGAGATCGGGTCTACAGAAAATGCAAATCGCCTCCCCGTTACCCGTCATTTGCAACAACGAACCGACCGTTCGCAATGATGCATTGCTTTTGACCAAAGGGGTACCGGTGACCAGGTGCTATTCGCCTCCAGTTCAGTAGCCCTTTTGAGCAAATTAGGCGGCAAAAGGTCTAGTAACGTCGGGGCGATTCATAGGGTTGAGCATGCGACGTGCGTTATCTGCGATGGCTCCGGCCACAAACCCAAACATCGAGGGTGGAAAATCGTGGCCCATTCCCTCAACGATGCGTAGTTCAGCTCCTTTAATATGGGCCGCCGTGTCCTTCCCAGCTTCCGGGGGAACGAGTGGGTCGTCTGACCCATGCAACACAAGCGTCGGAGCACTTATGTTGGCTAGTCGTGATCTTAAGTCACCGGTTGCTGCGATGGCGGCGATATGCCGCCAAAACCCGCTTGGGTTGTATGCCCGTTTGACTTCGGCCAAGGCTTGCGCGCGTTGAGCGGATTCGTCAAACGGATAGCCTCCCCCGGCAATCACTTGAGAAAATGCAACGCAATGTGCGAGATAGCCCTGTTCGTCTTTCAAAGGATGTGGCGCAGGCGTTGTCATCGCCGCCATCACTGCAGGGCTGGCCTGCGGTAGATCACGGTTACCAGTACTCGACATCATGGAAACCAGAGACAGAACGCGGCCGGAATGCTCGCTGGCCAACAGTTGTGCAATCATGCCGCCCATTGATCTCCCAACCACGTGCGCTCGTTTGATCATCAACGCATCGAGAAGTCCTACCGCGTCGTTCGCCATATCGAACAGCGTATAAGGCACATTGGGAGTTTCGCCGCGAGAGGCTGCGTCGGCAATTGCAGCGAGATCGGGCATCGACGCGCTATTGAAGTGGGTTGAAAGGCCAGCGTCGCGATTGTCAAAGCGAATCACGCGGTAACCTTGTTCTGCCACTATCTGGCAAAACGTTTCGCTCCAGCGAATCATCTGCGTACCCAGACCGGAAATCAGCAGAACCGCTTCCGCGTCGTTCTCGCCAAAACAATCGTATTCAATTTCAATTCCGTTCGCTTTAATCTTGGGCATGGCGTGTGGTCCTTGCAAGCGCAACCAGTGCTGCGGAAACTGTCGCAACCACTGCGGGGGCGATTGATTCGACGGCTTCGGTGCAAATGCTATCGGCAGTCTCGCGTGCAGCGTTCACCAGCGCACGCCCAGCTGGGCGAAGCACGGCCTGACGATCTCCATTCGCACCGTCGCGCACCACGAGGCCAATCTTTTCGAGCACGATCAACTGACGCAGCACCGACGATTGGGGCTGACCCATCGGACGCACGAGTTCCGCAATGCTGACCCGACCACCGTCCGCAAGCGCGAGCAAATTCAGTAACGCAAAGTCGTTGAAACTGATGCCATGGTAGAGCCCCAGCTCGTCGTCAAGCTTGAGTTGCAGGCTGGCGTGGGCACGGTGTAGCGCCAAACAGAAGCCGAGATTCGTGTTCATCGAGGTTGGCTCCTGGGTTCGTCGTAGCCGAGTTCGCCGACACAAGGGATTTCCTGGCGCCACAGGCTAACCAGCATGTCCAATTCCTGTGCGGCATTGAACGCTGGGTCTTCGCTGGGTTTGACCATGTCGAGTACGTCGAAGTGAAAGTTGATCTCACCGTGCGCGACCCAGTCCTGCGCAAGGCTCGCATTGCGATGCAGTCCATGCTGCAGTTCAAAACGATGCCGGTTGAGTGTGCCCTGTGCGTTCGTACTTCCGGCAACCAACGCCCGACCCGTGATCTGGTTACGGATCGCATAGACACCGGCCCGGGTTTTCGTCTCCAGATACTGTTGTTTCAGCGTTTTTCTGTTTGTCATCATTACTCCTTTTTGTTCCAAATGGGTCACGGTGCAAGCGATGGCATTTCTGTCATCGGCAGTTGATGAGCCAGGTACCTGACGTAATCGCGAACGTCGGTCGGCCAAGCTTCGGTCAGTTGGCGGAACTTTGCCGCGTCGTTCGCGAACAGCGCCCGCGATGCCTCTTCAAAGCCAGCCATATCACCGGCCATGGCTGACATGAAGTGGTAAGCACATTCATTCGCCCGGCGTTGCCGGTCTCGGTCCACGTTGGCCCGGCGTGCCTCATCAACCAGTTTCCGCAAAGTCACCGATGCACCGCCTGGCTGTGCAGCCAACCAATCCCAATGGCGCGGCAGTAGCGTGACTTCTCGCGCGACAACCCCAAGCTTTGGCCGGCCACGGCCACGTGGCTCTCCAGCATCCGCGGAATCAATCAGTGCCGATTCGGTTCTCTGAAGCTGGTCCACGTCTGGAGGTAGACGAGCCAACATCTCGGCATCGCTTCCTCGAATGTCGATATCGACAACTTGGACAGTCTGGTCGCAGAAGGTCAGCAGCGGATGGGGTACGCCTGTCGCCAGGGCGTGTTTCACAGCCAATGCATTGACCGGCAAGCTGCCAGAGGCGATGCGCTTGTGGCCGTTGAAGCTGGTGTAGGAAGGAGTAGCGGTATCAGTCACAGTGAAATCAGTCTTGAATTGGATGGGTGTGCGAATAATACCCGGGTTAAATTAATATGTCAATAACACCCGGGTAAAAAGTAACCATCCTGCTCTGTGACTGGCGCGTCGGTACTTCCAATTCGGTTGGCGCCCACCGGGGGATTCCGCTTCACCCGTTTGCAAGTGTGCCAAGGCAGTCTTGCCGACTCCGTTGTGCTCGACCAAACC
>JANPNT010000235.1:0-2923 GCA_031427655.1 Burkholderiales bacterium | reverse complement strand
GGTCTGCCATCTCTCTATATGTCGCGTCCCATGGGATCATATTCCTGTCAGAAGCTGGGCGCTATTCAAGGCCCGAGACCTGATGTGCGATCTGATTCGCTCGCTTCAGGTCGATCAACAACGATGCCAGGTTGCCCCATGAGCCAAGTCCATGCCCGAGCCCGCACCACGCCGCTGATACGCGCTGAGATCCAAGCATCCACGCTCAGCCAGGCCGAACTCGCCGAGCGTTACAACGTCACCCGTGCCACCATCGCCAAGTGGAAGGAGCGCGACAGCACGGAGGATCGCTCGCACCGCCCCCATGAGTTGGCCACCACGCTCAGCGCGGGCCAAGAGGCCGTGGTGGCCGAGATCCGCCGCCTCACGTTGATCCCGCTGGACGACTTGCTGGTGGTGGTGCGCGAGTTCATTGACCCGGCGGTCAGCCGCTCGGGGCTTGATCGCTGCTTGCGCCGCCACGGCCTCAGCAACCTCAACGCCCTTCGAGCCCAGGCCCGCGAAGCTGCCGGCGATACGCAGCCCGTACTCAAGAGCTTCAAAGACTACGAGCCCGGCTTCATTCACGTGGACATCAAGTACCTGCCGCAGATGCCTGATGAAGCCTCCCGGCGCTACCTGTTCGTGGCCATCGACCGGGCCACGCGCTGGGTGTTCCTGCGTGTGTACGCCGATCAAGGCGAGGACAGCGGCGTAGATTTCCTGAATCGGCTGTACAAGGCCGCGCCCATGAAAATAGACAAGGTGTTGACTGACAACGGCAGCCAGTTCACGGACCGCTTCACGAGCAAAAAGCGCGAGCCATCTGGCAAACACAAGTTCGATGTGCGATGCAAGGCCCTTGCCATCGAACACCGGCTTTGCCCTTCGCGCCACCCGCAGACCAACGGCATGGTGGAACGCTTCAACGGGCGTGTCAGCGAGGTCATCCAGCAAACACGCTTCACATCAGCGGCGCAGTTGGAGCAGACCTTGACCGCCTACCTCAAGACCTACAACCAGTGCATCCCACAGCGCGCGCTGGGGCATCAAACGCCACTTCAGGCAATCAAAAAATGGCAGACCGAAAAGCCCAATCTGTTTAGAAAAAGAATGTATGAACAGGCGAGTCTTGCCACCTAACCAAAGTGCCAGCAATTAACAGTTCAACCGAACCTGCCCGCAAGAAAATCTAGACGCATTCGCGATCAAGACAGTACAGCGATCACCGAAAGTTTGATTGCCAGCTATGCGGCGTGCCTCTGGATCCATTCGCGCAGTCTAGGGAACTGCACTACGGTCGCCGACATCGCAAGAAGCGAAATAGCTTTCGGCATTTCTGCGTCGCCCGGAGCATCTTCCAGCACGACGACACGAGCACCGCTTTCGGCCCCCGCGTTCTTCAGGTCGGTCATCTTGCCAAAGCTCGAATAGACGTTTGTCCAATTCACCTGATCATCGTCAGCGGCCACAGGCTGCAAATAGATCAACTCAGCTTTGCCTTGGATGGCAAACGGAAGCTCTAACTGGTGTCCGCTTGCGCCGATGACCTGAACATCACGCAATAGGCGCCCGCCAAGTTCAGCGTCAAGAATGTCAGCAACCATCTTGTTGAACGACTCGGCACGAATCCGCGGCGCCCAAGCGGCCTCGAAGTGGCCAACAGCCATGGCAGCGTTCAGCACTGCAACGACGCCTTCATGGACCCGCGCCTCATCAACGGTTGTCGATATGACGCCGCCGCCGGAAACAGTCACCTCTCGCGGCACTGCGCGGCGCACTGAGTCGACCCGCCGCTCGCTGAGGTTGATACCCATAGCGCAAGCATGCATGAGCGCTTCCGCGTTGTCCGAAATGTGGAATCGGTTGCCTCGCCGCTCAACGAAGACCCCAACGTGCTCGCCGTCGTTGCCGTACGAAAATGGCGACCAGATGCGCAGCGTTTCGGCGTCGAGGCTCATGCACTCGAAACCAAGATTTGAGAGAAGGGACTGGCAGTTCATAAGCCCAACTCTTGCTGTCCGTCGTTGATGGCCCTGTCAGGGTGGATGAATGATGTGTCGACGATGCCCGCGCACATTACGAACTGGTTCCATGCCGAAGCGCCGTCAGCTGGGTCTAACCCGAGAGCCTCAACGTAACCATACCCCTCATCCGACCAAGTGTGCTCATGCATTCCTCGGATGCGTCGATGGAAGAACGGCCGTCCCTCCCCCACCCTGTTCGTATGAAACGCCAGCGGCTGAATGTCAATAGCGTAGATGCGATCCTGGCCATGGTGCATGCCAAACTCCCACACCTCCGGCTTTACCCCGTCCCGGCGCTTCCATTGGCCAATGATGTACAGACCTTCGGGCGTTTCGGTCGGGTCGTCTTCGTACTGAAGAGCCGAACGGCATACGCACCAAACCGGGTCCGTGTGGTTGAGCTTCTTTGCCCACGCCATCGGCGCGACCAGCGTCTTCGGTCTAGCGATGACCGTCTTCACGTCGGCGACTGTGATCAAACCGAAATGCCTCCTGTACGCATCGTAGCGTGGCGCATGGTGGCACCGGGGACTTCAAGTGAAGCAACTTGCGTGCTTGCTTCGCAAGTTGGAACAGAAGAGCCAAATCGCAGACCAGTGCCCCCGGCGGCTTGAGAGAACATGCGCCATGATCATCGCGGATTTAGCGCCGAAGCTCGGCCTGGCCGCCACCCGACGCTCTCTCCTCCGGATAGCCAGAAAGACCAAAGGGGCCTCCCATTGAAGCACCCAAAGAAAAACGCCCCAAACATCACTGCTTGAGGCGTCTTCTGTACTTGGTGGGCCCTGACAGATTCGAACTGTCGACCAACGGATTAAGAGTCCGCTGCTCTACCAACTGAGCTAAGAGCCCGAAACTGCTGCCGTCTCGGTTGATCGGGCTGGTGGGTCGTGCGTGACTCGAACACGCGACCAACG
>JANPNT010000234.1:0-2058 GCA_031427655.1 Burkholderiales bacterium | reverse complement strand
AACGGTCAACGCCAAGAATTTGACCTGCCACTCGACCTGCACGGCACCGATTTTCAGTGCAACGTGTGGCGCGCCTTGCTGAAAATCAGCCTGGGCAAAACGCAAAGCTACCGCGACATCGCGCACGCCGTGAACTCCCCTCAAGGCGTGCGCGCAGTCGGTTCCGCCGTGGGCAAAAACCCCTTGTCGGTCATCGTGCCGTGCCACCGCGTCATGGGCAGCGACGGCTCGCTCACCGGCTATGCGGGCGGCTTGGGCCGCAAGCGCGCGTTGTTGAAACTGGAAGGCGTGGCGGTGCAGGAAGCCCTACTCTGAACCCGCGCATGGGGCCACGCGACATCACCGAGTTGGTGTTCCTCGCCATGTTGTGGGGCGGCTCGTTTCTTTTCATGCGCATGGGCGCAGCAGAGTTTGGCCCGGTGCCTTTATCGGCGCTGCGTTTGATCGGCGCGTCGCTTCTGCTCATCCCTTTGCTGCTGTGGCGCTGTCAGTGGCAAGCACTGCGCCAACACTCGCGGCCTATCTTTTGGGTGGGCGTCACCAACTCCGCCCTGCCCTTTGTGTGCTTTGCCTACGCGGCGCCGTTCATCAACGCGGGGCTGATGGCCATCTTCAATGCCGCCACGCCGCTGTTTGCCGCGGTCATTGCATGGTGCTGGTTGAAGGACCAACTCACCCCGCCGCGCGTGGCCGGTTTGGTGATTGGTTTTGTGGGCGCAGCGGGCTTGGCATGGCGCAATTCAGGTGCAGGAATGACAAGCTTCAAGACTGGCGGCTCAGGTTGGGCTGTGGTCGCGTGTTTGGTTGCCTCGTTGCTGTACGGCTTTTCCGCCAACTTCACCAAACGAAGACTCACCGACGTGCCGCCTTTGGCCGTGGCCGCAGGCAGCCAACTCGGCGCTTCACTTTTCCTGTTGCTGCCCGCGATGTGGCTGTGGCCCGCACAAGCGCCCAGCGGTCAAGCCTGGGTCATGGCAGCGTTGCTGGCCTTCGCCTGCACCGGCTTGGCTTACCTGATGTTCTTCCGCCTGATTGCCAACGTCGGCCCGTCTAACGCCATCACCGTGACCTTTTTGCTGCCGCTGTTTGCGGTGCTGTGGGGGCGGGTGTTTTTAGGCGAGATGCTCACACCGGCGATGGGCATCGGATGCTTGGTGATTTAGCTTGGGACGGGCTTGACGACGGGGGTGTTGCATCGGGCGCGTCGCTCGTGACGAACGTCTGGCGCATCTGCGCGGGTCAACTCGATTGAAGCGCTTCGCGCAACACCCGACGCAGCTTCGCGATCGTCAACGCTTCACCGCACCTCACTTGGCTTTGCTGAAATCGTATTCGTTGCGCTGAGTTGGCGTCATTCGATTCGGCCCCTCACTTCATCAACCGATTCAACCGATCCGCGTCAAAGCAATCCGTTTTGTGCGCATCGCCCGGCACGCAGTCGCCTTCGACTTTGCGCGGCCCTTGCAGGGTTTCGATGGCGGCCCAGAGCAAGGCGACTTGATGGCCGGTGTCGGAGGCGTTGTCGATGAGGCCTTTCATGGCCAGGGCCACGGGGTCGTCGCCTTGCGTAACGCCGTAGGCTGAGAAGCCCATCTTGGCGGCGCTGGCAGCGCGCACCGCGTCGCCATCGTTTTCAACCACGGCCGCAATGATGCGGGCCGGGTTGCCCACGGCCGTGGCGCCCGCTGGAACGGGCTTGGTGACCACCGCGCCTGAGCCGACGCGTGCGCCTTCGCCCACCGTGAAGCCGCCCAGCACGCACGCATTCGCGCCGACGATGACGCCTGCCTCCAAGGTCGGGTGGCGCTTGGTGCCTTTGATGAGCGAGGTGCCACCCAAAGTGACGCCCTGGTAAATGGTGCAGCGGTCACCCACCACGGCCATCTCGCCGATCACCACGCCCATGCCGTGGTCGATGAACACCGCCCGACCGATCACCGCGCCGGGGTGGATTTCAATGCCGGTGAAGAAGCGGCCCAAGTTCGAAATGAAACGCGCCGGCCAGTGCCAACCGCTGACCCAGCACGCATGCGACCAACGGTGCATGAGCAAGGCATG
>JANPNT010000233.1:0-2572 GCA_031427655.1 Burkholderiales bacterium | reverse complement strand
GGCGCCACCGAGCAGCGTTCGAAACCATGCACCGGGAAAACCCGCGCCTGTTGACTGCGCTGACCGCGTGGCTGCTGCACGACAAGGCCCATAACAAGGAACGGCTGACCGATGCCCTGCCCCAGATGCGCCGCGACCTGCTGGCGACCGGACTGCAGCCTAAGGCCTGGCGGTACCTGGTGCAGCATGGAATCCGCCGCTTGTTGCCATCGCAGTCGAGTCTTTCCCCCTGGAAAGCTTTGGTAGCCACTTTGCGGGCACTAAGCGCAGCTCGCTGGCCGGCTGTCCCGCCGCGCGGGTTCCTGCGACTGTTGCACGACGTGGCTGGTCGCCCCGACAGCTATGACACTGCCGCAGACGGAGTGCCAGGCTGGTTTTGGCAGATGGCATGCCAAGAAGCACACGCGTGCCAGGGCGACACCCGCGCCTACCTTGATCTGTTCGACCGTGTTCCTTATTGGGCGTGGCTGGTGCGCGAGTTTGGGCTGCAGCCTGATCACAACCAGCGGCGCCACGGCACGACTTGGCTACGCGACGTCGCACAAACACAGGGGCAGCTCGCGGTATCGGATGACCGGCCTGCGTGGGCCTTGTGGCTACAACCGGTCCCGTGGGGCGAGGTGGCCGGCGTGCGAGTGGTTCCACTGCTTTCGCCAAGGGCGCTGTTGCAGGAGTCCATTGCGCTGCACAACTGCGCTGACAGCTACGCCGCCCAATGCCAGCGGGAAACTCACGTCCTCCTCAGCCTGCGCGAGCTCGTCACGGACAGGCGCGTGGCGCTGGCTTGTCTGGAGCGGCGTGGCAACTCCTGGATGCTGGGCCAAGTCGCAGGCTCCTGTAATAGGCAAGTTCCTGATTGGGTGCGGCGGATCGCCAATCAGGCGGCGGAAGTGGTGCGTCGCCATTACGGCCAGCATGTTCAAACGCAGTCAGTCCGGGAACGCTGAGTCGTAACTCAAACCAATAACTCTCATGCCGAATGCTCTTATAAGGATGACAAGCATTGCCATGCCTGGAAACTGCTTCAGCAATCTTGAAACTCGAAACGAGTCTTTTCTGAGCAAGCGGTCGGGAACACAGGACCGAACCCGCACTGGACCGCGCCCATATTCAATCATCACGCATGAGCACGCAAGTTGGATCGCTCGGATGTCATCTTTGCAATCAGACCCCGCAGTTTTTCCGTCGCCCGTGCTGCGTCGTGGGGCAGCGAAGCAAATACGACCTTCTTTCCGTGATCGAGGCTCCACGGGCTGTGTTGCTCTGCTGGCGCAACGGTGGGTCTAGACGGGTCATCTGGGTAAGCAAGCAGTCCCCATGCCGCCTTGCCTTCCAAAGGAGCAAACCGACCTAAGTAGGCCGCCATCTGATAGAGGTCTCCGCGCTGCGGGCCGTTCGGCGCATTCGCAGACGGATGGAGTGATTTGTATTTGGCGTCAGCCACGCCCTGGACATCGCTGCGTGCGTAGAGGATCGCATCAGGGATCAGCGTGCCGAGCCCCTGACCATTGACGTCACTCCAGAGGAGCTTCTTGGCGGTATCCCTCTCCCGCGTGCCGTGCTTTACTGACAACGGAGTCGCCGCTTTCCGGAGAACGCTCAGTACGTACATCTCCCACAGTTCGGCCACGTCTAGGAGAACGCCTTTGGTTTCTCCACTGGCATCCACATCAGCAGCCAATCCCCGGCGATTCGCAATCTGGCGCGACAACTCAGCAATCGGTGCAAATCCCGCTGTAATCGGCGTATAGCGAATCCGGTCAAGTTCGGCTTTCGTGGGCACGCGTGGGCGGGGGCCAGTCACAGCCATGAGATGCGAGATAAGTTCCTTTGCGCGGGCGGGCATCCACTGCTCGTCAGGAACGCCCAGCCACCGTCGCAGAACTCCATAGGCTGCAATGATTGCATCTGATGCCGCGTGATCCAACGACCGTTCTGATCGGACGGAGACGACTTCCCTGCCAGCAGATGCGATCAATCGAATCGAGGCAGCGACATCCAGTCGCCCACGGATCGTCGGCCCCTTGGTTGCCACATCCCGTCGAAGGGCTGGCAGTCCGTGCCGCGCGGCTTCGACAAACCCGTGCGCCCAGACTGATGCCAACAACTGCGCGATGAAGGACTCGTCTTGGCGCAATCGTCCTGGCGACTCGGTCAGTACAACCGAAGTTGCTTCGAACAACCAGTTCCTCAAGGTGGCAAGCCCGAAGCGTGGCTCAATGACCAAACTGCGTCCTTCGAACGACAGGGAGCCGACATACCGGCCAGCCCACCACGTACCATCCCACGAGCAGTACACAATTGGCTCGTCATCATCGCGGTCGCCTGAGATCGGGACGACGAAATCACCGGTGCGTACGCTCGCTGCGACCCTGCGCAGCCAATCAGCTTCTGCCGCCGTTGGTTGCGGGTTCAGCGGCGAGCAATCCTTGGCGATAAGTTTCACTCAACCACCGTAGGCTTGAGAAGCACCTTGGCCAGCCTTTCCAGTTCAGCGTTGCGCGAGTTGGCATCGAGTCCGGCCAGGTACTGCTCTAATAGAGGACGCAGGGACAGATTCCAGACCTGAGTG
>JANPNT010000232.1:0-1677 GCA_031427655.1 Burkholderiales bacterium | reverse complement strand
CCAGTATTCCCACAGGCGCTGAGTCGACTCGAAGTCGCTCCGCCGCAGTGGCCCACAACGTGCCCCTGAGTTGGTAACTACTCAGGTAGGCCGGAATAGCATCGCTACTCCGAGTTTAAGGAAAGGCAGCGAAAGGCGATAAGAGAAGGCATGGAAGAACTGCCTGATCTTGACCGACTCAGCCACGCGGATAAGGACGATCTGATCCGGGCGTTGTTCGCGCAGGTGAAAGCGCTGACCGCCCAGGTGGAGGCTCTGACGGCCAAGGTAGCCGACCTCGAAGGACGGCTGGCGAAGAACAGCCGCAACTCCAGCAAACCACCGTCCTCGGACGGGTTCAGGCCCAAGCCGAAATCGCAGCGCAAAGCGGGCCAGAAACCGACGGGTGGCCAGAAGGGGCACGCTGGCCACACCCTGAAGAAAGTGGCCGAAGTGGATCACATTGAAACCCATGCGCCGCCGGACTGCTGCGATGCCTGTCTTCGTCCGCTGGCCGCCACGACCATCGTCGAGACCCGCCAAGTCTTCGACATTCCGCTCCTGCATCACGAGACCACCGAACATCAGGTGCTCGAAGCGCAATGCGCCTGCGGCAAGGTGCATCGCGGCGAGTTTCCCGCGGCGGTCACGGCACCGGTGCAATACGGTCCGCGCATCAAGGCCGCCGTGGTGCATCTGACGCATCACCACATGATGCCGGTGGCACGCACCGGCGATCTGGCGAGCGACCTGTTTGGTCTGCCGCTGGCGGATGCCACGGTGCTGGCGATCAATGAGGAAGCCCGGATTTTGCTCGCACCGACGGTAGCCGCCATGGGCGAAGCCCTGAAGACCGCGCCTGTCGCGCATGCCGACGAAACCGGCATGCGGGTGGCCGGCAAGATCCACTGGCTGCATGTCCTGGCGACCACCACGCTGACCTGGATCGGCGCTCACGTGAATCGGGGCAGGAAAGCCTTTGACGCCTTCGGCATCCTGACCGCGTTCGCCGGCACGCTGATCCACGACGGCTGGAAATCGTATCGCGATCTGGCGTGTGTGCATGGCTTGTGCAATGCCCACCACCTGCGCGAACTGACCTACGTCTTCGAGGAAATGGGGCAAGCCTGGGCCCAGCAGCTGATCGAGCTGCTGCTCGCGGCGCATCAGGAGGTGGCGACCGCCGGTGGGCCGCTGACAACAGATCGCATCGCGCACTATCGATCCGAACAGGCCCGGATTCTCGCCGCCGGGGAGACGGCCAACCCGCGCGCGCCACCCTCCGGCAAGCGCGGCCGAACCCGGCAAAGCAAGGCGCTCAATCTCATCGACCGCTTGCGCATCCATGCCGACGATGTCTGGCGCTTCATGACCGATCACAACGTGCCTTTCTCCAACAACATCGCCGAGCAGGCGGTGCGCATGCCCAAGGTCAAACAGAAAATCTCCGGTGGCTTCCGCACCCAGGCAGGTCTCGACACCTTCTGCACCATTCGCTCCTATCTCGCTACGCTCCACAAGCAGGGAGCCAATCTGTTCCACGCCCTTACCCTGACCTTCCAGGGTTCTCCGCCTCAGCCTCGCTTCGCTTGATCGACAATCAGCGGCCTTGCCTGGCTACCTGAGTAGTTACGATCTGTTGCTTGTAGGGTTCGAGACGATCCAGAAGATCCTGATTGATCGAAAGCGACAATCGAC
>JANPNT010000231.1:0-1847 GCA_031427655.1 Burkholderiales bacterium | reverse complement strand
GCCCCATGTAGACGGCGTCGGTGGGGGTGCCGTCCACCGCGTACCAGCCTGCCCGCAGGACCGCGTCAACCGGGTGTTCAGGGCGGATCGGCCCAACCAGTTGTGGGTCAGCGACTTCACCTGCGTCAGCTGCTCTTACCTCAGAGCCTGGCAGGGCTTCGTCTGCATGGCCTTCCCGGTTGACGAACTGGCGTAACGTGTTCGCGCGGCGCATCGTGGGCTGGCGCGTGAGCGCCTGCATGCACACCGACTTCGTGCTTGACGCGCTGGAGCAGGCGCTGTGTGAGCGGAAATACACACGGCAAAGCGACCGCGAAGCCGCGCTGATCCATCACAGCGACTGTGGCAGCCAGTACGCCAGTGCCGCGCATCAAGGGAGGCTGACGCAGCACGGCTTGGTGGGCAGCATGAGCCGCAAAGGTAATCGTTGGCGCGCTGTGGTGGTGGCGCAGTCATGAAGCGTTCCTTCTTGAACTTGAAGATGGAGCGCGTCTGGCAGCGCGACTATGCCAATCACGGCGAATCCATAAACGACATCGCCGACTACATCGTCAGCTTCTACAACAGCGTGCGTTTGCACTCCAAACTGGTCAACTTGCCACCCAATGCCTTTGAGCTGATATCGGCAATCAATCAACCTATCGGGGTGTGCGAAAAAACTTGACTAGGACAGTACGGGGTAAATTCTCTCAGCCTCGGGTCTGGCGACCTGCCGTTGTCGCCCGCTTAGCTCAAACGTTGAGGCTGTAGATAAACGCGTTTTTGACCAACCCGAGGTCAATTTTTTGTTGTCGGTTTCGATCACAACGCGGTTCATTCGAAACGCGGCAAATTGCCCGGAATTTCGGAACAATTTCTTCATCTCGCTTTGGTGTTTTTTGTCGCGGTCTGCGGCGGTTTTTGGCACCTCCATCAGCCCATTACACCGCTCTTTAGTCAGTCTCCTGGCTTGCCTTTTTGCGCATACCCGTGGTGCGCCAGCTTCTCGATGTTGTGCTCCAAGGCGTAGAGCTTCCACTGCCCGTCCACCTTGGCTTGGCTGCGCAGCGCGCAAGCGGTTGAGTTGCTTGTTGTGGCGCAGATTGACGAACACCGGCTCCGCCGTGGCGAAGCGCCTGCCGTATTTGGCGCGGCCCTCTGCGCTGTCGATGCGCTGCTTCATTTGCTCGGTGTGAATGTTTTTGCTGAGATGCGTGCCTTCGCGCTGGCCCACAAAGAAGGCCACTTGACGCACCTTGGCGTCTTTGATGTCAATCGCTCGGGTGTGCGCAGACATTGGTCGCGCTGGGTGCAAGGCCCGCAGCTTGCCTCGCTGCCTTTGAACTTCACGGCGATGTAGCCACCGATGTTGCATTCACTGCCGCTGCCCTGCATCGCTTGCCCGGCTGGGCAGATGCAGCGCTTGGCTCGGCGGTCGAATTGGAAGTCCTCAGGCGTGTACGGGCTGAGGCCTTCTTGGCTTTGCTTTTGTTGTGAAGCGGGTCGGGTGCTTGCTTGTGTTTGTCGTTGTCGGCAAAGCGTTCGTCGCGGGCGCGCACGTAGTGATCGGGGATGAGCGCGTCGCGTCGGAGTTCGGCCAAGGCGGCTAGGTTGGCTTCGCTGTGATAGCCCGCATCGGCGGTGATGAGGGTGTCTTGGGCCAGCACCGATTCCATGGACTTGACCACGGGCAGGAGCAGCTCTTGTTCCGAGCCCGTGCCGTGGGCCTGGGCTTCGACGATGACTTGGTGCTTGGGATCCACCGCGGCCACGCCGGTGTAACCCTGGATAACGCCTTTGCTGGTGGCCATCTTGGCGGACTCGTTGTCGGTTTGGTTGCTCTTGCGGATGGTGCCGCGGCTGCCCGG
>JANPNT010000230.1:0-1670 GCA_031427655.1 Burkholderiales bacterium | reverse complement strand
GCCATCCGCACGCTGATGGATTGGGACATCGAAGTCGATGAAGCCATGTTCTTGGGCGGCTTGCCCAAGGGCGAGTTTCTGCGGGAGTTCGAGCCTGATTTTTTCTTTGACGACCAGACGGGGCATGTCAATTCCGCATCTGCACATGTGCCTGCGGGGCATGTGGCGTCTGGTGTGAGTAACGCTTGAAGCGCGGCACTCATTGAGTTTTCTGAAATTTGAAACACCTGACGCAAGCCGTTCGCGCTGAAGCTTGTCATAGACAAGTTTCAGTGCGAACACAGCGGCCCTTCGACAGGCTCAGAGGCTGAAAGTTTTTCGAGAGTGACCGAGCGGCACGCCAAAACGCGTCCGATCTGGGCGCAAAACGCAGGCGTGGCTGAGAATGTGGCGAGCATTAGCAATGACGAGCGGGCGTGTTTTGACGTGATGAGCGAGCCTGATCGAAAAGCTTCTCAGCCTCTTGATGCGAGCGGCTTTTTTGCGTTTACCTATATTCAGAACGCTCAGCCGCGTTCATTCATCGTCAAAGCATCAAGGCTGATATTTCCAAGCACCGTTCTCGATCTTCACCATCACGCGGGCACGCTGGTCCAGGCCCAAATGGTCGGTCGGCGACATGTTGAAAATACCGTGGGCGCCGGGCAGTTCTTTGACTTGCTCGATCGCGTCGCGCAGCGCCACCCGAAATGCTGGCGTGCCGGGCTGCGCAGTTTTTAACGCCACTGGAACCGCAGCAGTCAACAGCAAACCAGCGTCCCAAGCATGGCCGCCGAAGGTAGATACCGTGCCCTTGCCAAACGCTGCCTCATAAGCCGCCACATAGGCCGAAGCCGACTTCTTCACAGGGTTGGATGCGGGCAATTGGTCGGCCACCAACACCGGGCCGCTGGGCAGAAAAGTGCCTTCCACGTCTTTGCCGCCCACCCGCAAAAAGTCGGCGTTCGCCACGCCGTGGGTTTGGTAAATCTTGCCGGTGTAGCCGCGGTCACGCAGGGTTTTTTGCGGCAGTGCGGCGGGTGTGCCTGAGCCTGCAATCAACACCGCATCGGGTATGACAGCCATGAGCTTCAAGGTTTGACCGGTGACCGAAGTGTCGTTGCGCGCAAAGCGCTCGCTGGCCACCACATTCAAGCGCTTCAGGCCAGCGGCCTTGCCAAACTCGTTGAACCAGCCTTCGCCGTAAGCGTCGGCAAAACCAATGAAGGCCACGGTTTTCACGCCGTTGCTGGCCATGTGCTCGGCAATCGCCAGCGACATCATGATGTCGTTTTGCGGCGTCTTGAAAACCCAGCGCTTTTTGGCGTCCACGGGCTCAACGATGCGGGCGCTGGCGGCCATGGAAATCATCGGTGTTTGCGACTCGGCCACCGCGTCAATCATGGCCAGCGAGTTGGGTGTGGTGGTCGAGCCGATGATTACATCGACCTTGCTTTCGGTGATGAGCTTGCGCGCATTGCTGACAGCCGCCGTGGTGTCAGACGCATCGTCCAAAACGATGTAGTTGATCTTTTGTCCGGCGATGGTTTTAGGCATCAGCGAGATGGTGTTTTTCTCAGGAATGCCCAACGACGCCGCAGGGCCAGTGGCCGACACGGTGACGCCGACGTTGATGTCGGCTTGCGCAGAGGTGGCGGTGAGGGTGGCTCCGAAGGCCAGCAACACGGCGG
>JANPNT010000229.1:0-9837 GCA_031427655.1 Burkholderiales bacterium | reverse complement strand
CCACCCATGAAATTAACAACGCCGCAGCCGTGACGGCGAAGATGGCGAAGGTGTATTCACCCACGGTGGATTGGGCCAAACCGATGGGCAAAAAGCCCACGGCCGTGATGAGCGTGCCGGTCAACATCGGCATGGCCGTGGCCTCATAGGCGAAGGTGGCGGCGCGCGCTTTGTCGTAGCCCTCTTCCAATTTGCGCACCATCATTTCCACCGCAATGATCGCGTCGTCCACCAACAAACCCAAAGCAATGATGAGCGAACCCAGCGAGATTTTGTGCAGGCCCACACCCCAATAAAACATGGCGACGAAGGTGATGGCCAGCACCAAAGGAATGGTGATGCCCACCACCAACCCCGGCCGCCAGTCGATGGTGAATTTCCAAGAGCCCGGCTTGAAGTGCAAGCCCAGGCTCACAAAGCTGACCACCAAAACAATCAGCACGGCCTCAATCAAAACGCCCACAAATTCACCCACCGACTTGCCCACCACGGTGGACTGGTTTTGGAACTGCTGCATCTCAATGCCGGCCGGCAAGTCGGCACGGATCGCGTCGGCTGTCACTTTGAGCGACTTGCCAAGCCCAACGATGTCGCCGCCCTTGGCCATGGAAATGCCCAACGCGATCACGTCTTTGCCTTGGTCGCGCACCTTGACTTGCGGCGGGTCGATGTAGGCGCGTTTGATGTCGGCAATGTCACCCAGCTTGAAGCTGGCCGCGCCCACACCCACGGCACGGATAGGGAACACCTTCAGCTCTTCCACCGAATTGAACTGGCCGCCCACGCGCACCTGAATCAGGTCGGTCGGTGCGGTGATCACACCGGCTGATTCCACCGAGTTTTGCTGGCCCAGTTGCGACAGAACTTGGTTGAAGTCAATGCCCAATTGGGCCAAGCGTTTTTGCGAAATTTCAACGAATATTTTTTCGTCTTGCGCGCCAAAAATCTCCACTTTGTTGACGTCTTTGACCTTTAACAAGCGCTGACGCACGCGGTCGGCCTGCGACTTCAATTCTTCATAACTGAAACCGTCGGTGGACAGCGAATAAACCGTGCCGTACACATCGCCAAATTCGTCGTTGAAGTACGGCCCCATCACGCCTGCGGGCAAGGTGCCGCGCATGTCGGCAATCTTCTTGCGCGCGGTGTACCAGATCTGCGCCATTTCTTTGGGTGGCGACGAGTCCTTCACCTGAAAAATGATCTGCGTTTCACCCGGTTTGGAGTAGCTGCGGATCTTGTCGGAATAGGGTACTTCTTGGAGCGTGCGCTCTAGCTTGTCGGTGACTTGATCGGCAATTTGCTGCGCCGTGGCTCCCGGCCAATAGGCCCGCACCACCATCGCGCGGAAGGTGAACGGCGGGTCTTCGTCTTGGCCCAATTGAAAGTAGGCGGCCATGCCCAACACCATCAACACGACCAACAAATATCGGGTGAGCGCGGGGTGTTCCAGCGCCCATTTTGGAGATGTTGAAACCGGTGGCAGGTTTGCTGTCGGGTTCGCTCTCGTGTTGGGTACCTGGGTGCTCGCTCATTTCACAGTCACCGGAACAGCAACGGATGACGCGCCAGATGACACACCCGCGCCCGCCGCATTGATGTTGCCCGGGTCAACATAAAGCTTCACCTTCTGGCCGGGGCTGAGCACATGCACGCCCGCCGTCACCACCGTTTGCCCGGCGGTGAGTCCACCGGTGATGACGGCTTCATTGCCATCGGCACCGGCCAGTTGCACCGGCTGCGTTTTCACCGTCATGGTGGTTTTGTCGAGTAGCCAGACCACGCTGCGGCCCTGCTCTTCTTTCAGTGCCGACAGCGGCAACTTCACGATGCCGTTGGTCTTGGGCAGTTCGACCACCACCGAGGCGGTTTGGCCCAAACGCACGTTCGCTGACGACGCGCCGCCGATGTCCACCTTCACCAAAAACGTGCGTGTGGCAGGGTCGGCCGCCGCAGCGATCTCACGCAAATTGGCGCTGATGAGTTCACCCGTAGCACCCCACAACCGCACCTTAAAACTGCCGGGCTGAGCGCCCAAACTTTTGATGAAATTCACTTTGTCCTCAGGCACCGAGAACACCACATCGCGCGGCCCGTCGTGCGCCAAACGCAGCACCGGCGTACCGGCAGCCACCACCGTGCCCGAGTCGGCATCCACGCTGGTGATCACGCCGCTGGCGTCGGCCACCAGCGCAGCGTAAGCGGCCTGATTGCCCTGCACGCTGGTCTGCGCTTTGGCTTGGTCGAGCTGCGCTTTGGCGGCCTTCAGCGTGGTGTCGCGTCGCTCCAAATCGGCCGAGCTGATGAAGCCTTGGTCGCGCAATTCTTTGAAACGCGTGAAGTCCGCAGCCGACTGATCGGCGTTGGCTTGCGCCGCTGCCATGGCAGCCCGCGCCGCGTCTTGGCCCAGCTTCAAGTCTTGCGGGTCGAGCTGAGCCAACACCTGCCCGCGCTTCACCGAGTCGCCCAAATCGGCATTGCGCCGCACGATCTTCCCGCCCACCCTGAAGCCCAAACGCGATTCCGTGCGAGCCCGAATTTCACCCGCGTATTCAGCGCTGCCTCCGGCAGAGTCAGAGCCCACCGTCATCGTTCGCACGGCGCGTACCGGGTCCACCGCAGGCACCGGCTTCGAGCAAGCCGCCAAAGCCAAAGCGCTGATGAGCGCCACACTGAAGGCATGGACTGGGGAATGGCGCATGGGTGTGGGGTGCTGCGGTTGGAGGTGAAGAAACGGCCCAAGTAATAACTGACTGACCGGTCAGTAATGTAGGTGAGGCGATTTGGGGTTGTCAATCGTTGCGAGCGGGCGCTCAGCGAACTACCTCAACGTTTGGTCGCCTTGCGCTGCGATGCTGAGTTTGCCGTTGAATTGGACAGTATTTTCTTGGACACGCGTCCAAGCTTTGTTGTTTGAAGTTCGCATCCCCGTTGTGCCCCTAACGCATCGGCCTGCGCATCGCGCTTCGCTGCGATCCTGGCAGTCCCCGCGACTTATTAGCCCGCCGCCGGACACTAAATATCCTCATGGCCAAACACAAAAACACTGAAGGCACGGGGTTTTCACGTTGCTTCGGACCACTGCTCGAAGCCCGCTGATAGCTAGGAGGATCCGGGAGCCCCGATCAGGTCGTTGAACAGATCGCTGCGGACATGAACCTGTCCGACGACGAGCAAAAAGAAACCGGTCCATGTGGTGGATCTAGGCTGAAGACGAATGTCGCATGCGCCCGCTTTTATTTGGTGCGAGAAGGACTGCTCGACTCCAGTAGGGGTGGCGTTTGGAGCTTGACTGAGCAAGGGAGATCGAACCAAGTCACCGTGAAGCAAGCGGGTGAAATTTTTGCTTGTTGGGTGAAGGTCTTCGATGGCCAACGAAAGTCGAAACCATCCGACGCCGAGAGCCCATCGCGGAACAAGTTGCGAAGGCCAGCGGGGCGACTTCAAAAGACTCTCGTGTTGCGACACTGGAAGTCTTGCTTGCACTAACGCCAGCTGGCTTCGAGCGGTTCGCGCAGCGTTTACTTCGAGAGGCAGTGTTTACTCAAGTGGCAGTCACCGGCCAGAGCGGAGACGGCGGAGTTGATGGGTATGGCGCGCTTCAAGTCAATCATCTGGTGAGTTTCAAAGTGCTTTTTCAATGCAAGCGTTGGGCCAACTCAGTCTCATCGCCACACTGGCAGAGATGCCGCCACGAACGCTGCGGAAGGTGCGGTCTAAATCCTTCAGCATTGAACTCGTCGTCGTTAGCCGAGCCCACAGCCCAGCATAGACAATGCCACCTGTGAGCGTTGACCACTACGAAAACTTCCCCGTCGCATCCATCCTTTGCCCGCCTGCAATTCGCGCGGCGGTGATTGCGATTTACGGCTTTGCGCGCACCGCTGACGACCTGGCTGACGAAGGTGATGCCAGCGCCGCGCAGCGCTTGAGCGACCTTGCAGATTTCCGGCGCGACTTAGACGCCACAGCTGCGCAGCTTACCCCCTCACCCCGTTGGGCGTCTGTGTTTTCAGCGCTCAGCGTGCAAGTGCAATCTCGCCAACTGCCGCTTTCGTTGCTGCACGATTTGCTCAGCGCGTTTGAGCAAGACGTGGTGAAAAACCGCTACGCCGACCGCGCCGAATTGCTGGACTATTGCCGCCGCTCGGCCAACCCGGTGGGACGCTTGCTGTTGCATTTGTACGGCGTGACTGACGCAACTTCATCGGCGCAGTCAGACGCGATTTGCAGTGCTTTGCAGCTCATCAATTTTTGGCAAGACTTGAGTGTGGACACGCCGCGTGGCCGCTTGTATGTGCCGCTGAGTGACTGCGAAAACCACGGCATTGATCAGGCCCGAATAATGGCGCGCGAAGACAACGCCGCCACCCGCGCCTTGGTGGCCGACATGGTGACTTGGTCGCGCAGCTTGATGCTGCAAGGCGCACCACTGGTGCATGCGGTGCCGGGCCGCGCGGGTTGGGAGTTGCGCTTAGTGGTGCAAGGTGGCTTGCGCATTGCTGAAAAAATCTCAAGGCTTCAACACGCGAGCCTGATTTCACGCCCCACGCTGCGCTGGTTTGATGTGCCGCTCCTGCTGTGGCGCGCTTGGCGCATGAAGCCTGTGGCTCCGACAATCGTGCACAAGGCTGCATAACAATCGCGTCATGACCCCAGAGCAATACGTCCAAGAAAAAACAGCCAAAAGCGGCTCGAGCTTTTACTACGCGTTTTTGTTTTTGCCGCCGCAGCGGCGCGCCGCCATCACCGCGTTTTATGCGTTTTGCCGCGAGGTGGACGACGTGGTGGACGAGACCACCGACGCCAGCATTGCGGCCACCAAATTGGCTTGGTGGCGCAGCGAAGTGGCAAGCGCTTTCAGCAGTATGCCGACGCACCCGGTGATGCGCGCTTTGATGCCGCACACAGCCGCATTCAAAATCACCGCTGCGCATTTGCTGGCAGTGATTGAAGGCTGCCAAATAGACTTGGACCAAACCCGCTTTCTCGACTTCACCGGCCTGGCGCGCTACTGCCATCTGGTGGCCGGTGTGGTGGGCGAAGTGGCGGCGAGTATCTTTGGCCAAACCCATGACGCGACCACGGCCTACGCGCACAAGTTGGGGCTGGCCATGCAGCTCACCAACATCATTCGCGATGTGGGCGACGACGCGCGGCGTGGCCGCATTTACCTGCCGGTGTCAGAACTGCAACGCTTCGAGGTAAAGGCCTCCGAGGTGTTGGCACGCGCCGCGCCCTATGGCTACAGCGAACGTTTCACGGGGCTGATGAAGTTTCAAGCTGAACGAGCTCACGTTTTTTACAACGAGGCGTTTGCGCTGCTGCCAGATGCCGATCGCGCGGCACAAAAACCCGGCCTGATGATGGCCAACATTTATCGCACCTTGCTGCGTGAAATTGAAGCCGACAACTTCCAAGTGCTGCATCAGCGCACCTCGCTCACGCCGCTGCGCAAGTTGTGGATTGCGGTGCGCACAAACGTGCTCGGGCGCTAGCTTGTGAGTCACAGGGTAGCGGTCGTGGGGGGCGGCTGGGCCGGTTTGGCAGCGGCCGTAGAAGCCACGCAGCGCGGCCACGAAGTCACCGTGTTGGAGATGGCCGCGCAGCTGGGCGGACGCGCCCGTCGCGTTGACTTTCAAGCCAATGATGCCGCGTGGGAGTTGGACAACGGCCAGCACATTCTGATTGGTGCGTACACCGAAACGCTGCGCTTGATGCGCCTGGTGGGAGCCGACCCGCAGCAAGCGTTTGTGCGCACACCGCTGCGTTTGATTGGCCCGGACGGCCTGGGCCTGTGCCTGCCGCTCGGTGCGCCTGCGCTGGCCTTTGCGCGCGGTGTTCTGGCGCAAGGGGGTTGGCACATCAGCGAGCGGCTGCGCTTGCTGGCGCACGCCGGAGTTTGGATGCTGCGCGGCTTTCGCTGCGAGCCTGTTATGACGGTGGCGCAGTTGACCGCCGCCCTGCCCGCTTCGGTGCGCACGGATCTGATCGACCCGCTGTGCGTGGCCGCGCTGAACACACCGTCGTCTGAAGCCAGCGCCACCGTGTTTTTGCGGGTGCTGCGCGACGCTTTGTTCAGCGGCCCCGGTTCGGCCGATTTGCTGCTGCCGAAATGGCGCTTGAGTGAGCTGTTGCCTGAACCGGCAGCGGCTTGGTTGACGACAGCGGGCGCGCGAATTGAACTGTCTTCACGCGTCACCCAAATCGAGAGCGTAGGCGAATTTTGGAAAGTAGACGGCCGGCCGTTCAAGCATGTCGTTCTGGCAACGCCACCCGCTGAAGCCTCACGTTTGATGGCGGCGCTGCAACCCGCTTGGGCGCAAGCCGCAGCCGCCTTGCGCTATGAGCCCATCGTCACCGTGTACGCGCAAAGCCAGGGCACACGCCTGCGCGAACCGATGTTGTTGTTGAAGTCCGATGAGACAAAAAACCCAGCGCAGTTTGTGTTTGATTTGGGCCAGCTCGGCGGGCCCGAAGGCTTGTTGGCGTTTGTGGTGAGCGGTGCGGCTCCGTGGGTGGCGCAAGGTGCTGACGCGACCACGGCGGCCACGTTGGTGCAGGCTCACGCTGCTTTGGGCGCCGCCCTGAAATCGCCGCTTCAGATGGTCAAACATTTGACAGAAAAACGCGCCACGTTTCGCTGCACGCCCGCATTGGCGCGCCCTGCGGGCCTGATTGCGCCGGGCTTGTTTGCAGCGGGTGACTATGTAGCTGGACCGTATCCGGCGAGCTTGGAGGGCGCGGTTCGGTCTGGTTTAGAAGCCGCGCGGCGCATCAAGTGAACACGCTTCAACGCGAAAATTCAACGCGAAAATTCAACGCGAAAACGGCGCTGCAAGCGGCTCGCCGATGAACACGCCTTGCTGCGGCCAGGCCACGCTTTTCCAGTACGCCTCAATCACCGACGCTCCCTGCATGTAATGCAGCAGCAAGATCTGCGGGTGCGGAAATTTTTGGACGTGTGAACAGGGCTCTGACACCGAACCGTAGCTGGCCGTCGCGCCTGAAGTTATCCATGCGGTGGCTGGCATTTGGCCGCCGGTGCCGTCGAACGCACCACCTGTGGAGGTCAAGTGATCGGCCACTGCGCCGGGCACCCAGCGCACAGTGTCGAGCTTGTCTACATGGGTCAAGCCGGTTTGATACAGCAACACGCGCTGCGCTCGCTCGAGGGCTTGGGTTTCATCAATATGAACCTCCACGCCAAAGCGGCGCAGCAAGCCCGGTGGCGGAAAAAGCGGCTCGCGCACGCTGCGGATTTTGTCGTTGGTGATGAGGTAATGCGCGTGCACCGGCGGGGCACCGCGCAGGCCCAAGCTGCGGTCAGAAGCCACGCCGCGCTCGATCATGCCTTTGGCACCCGCCACATCGTTCGCAGCCAACAACATGCTGGGGCGCATTTTCAGATCGCTGTGCGGCCTCACGCTGACGGAGTTGAAGTAAAGCGAGGTGCGTGACGCGGCGCAGGTCTGAGCGCACAACGCGCCGTCGTAACCCATGGTCAATGCGGCGGTAATGGAATTGCAATGCACTGCATAAGGCATGGTCCAGGCAAGGGCCAACGCTTGAGTTTGTTCACCGAATGCGGCTTCTACTTTCAAGGCCAGCGCGCTGAATTCTTCGGGCGTGAGCGCGGCTTTGATAGGCAACTCCACACGCAGCACTTGCGCGGGCTTGAGCTTGCGCGCGGTGATGTAAAACTCGCCCACCGCCACCGAGTAAGGGTCGGCTGTGTTGATGACAAGGCCGAGGTCGGCCGCTTTCAAATGCCCGACAGTGCGCGGCACGTTCAACCAGCTTCGTGGCGCGGCTTGGGTCGGCGCACCGCGCAAAGGTCGAACCGACGATGCGGCAGACGCAGACGCAGACGCAGGCACGGCGGTCTCGGCGGCAGCCGACTGGCCTAACGCGGGCAAAGGCATCGACGTAAAGACGACGAGGCAGCCCAACATCCAAAGAACCGAGAGTGAAGTTGAAAGCGCGAAGGACAGGAAGCTCGCCACGTTTGTAAATTTCGCCATACAAAATTTTTTGAATTTGGGTGAAAATGAAACTATGAAAAGTACCGCGCCGAAGTCACCCGCCATACAGGTTTTAGAACGAAGTTTTGCATTGCTTGATTTGCTTGCCTCGCACCAAGACCCGGTGCCTTTGAAAGTGATCAGCCAGCAAACCGGTCTGCATCCGTCCACCGCCCACCGTATCTTGAACGACTTGACGATAGGCCGTTTTGTAGACCGGCCTGAAGCAGGAAGTTACCGCCTGGGCATGCGACTGTTGGAGCTGGGCAATTTGGTGAAAGCGCGCCTGGATGTGCGTGAGGCGGCGCTCAGCCCCATGCGCGAGCTGCACAAGCTGACGCACCAGCCGGTGAATTTGTCGATGCGCCAAGGCGACGAGATTGTCTATATCGAGCGCACCTACAGCGAACGTTCGGGCATGCAGGTGGTGCGTGCGATTGGCGGGCGAGCGCCGCGGCATTTGACATCGGTGGGCAAGTTGTTTTTGGCGCACGACGACGCCACCCGGATTCGGGCATACGCCACGCGCACCGGCTTGGCCGGGCACACCCGGAACAGCATCACTGATTTGCCGAGCTTGGAGCGCGAGCTGTCCAAGGTTCTGCAATACGGCACGGCGCGCGACGACGAGGAGTTGGAGCTGGGTGTGCGCTGCATGGCCGCGGCCATCTTGGACGATCAGGGCCGACTGATTGCCGGGCTGTCAATCTCATCGCCAACCGACCGCCTGGAAGAAGCATGGCTGGGGCGCTTGAAAGAAACCGCAGCGCAAATATCTGCTTCGTTGGGCTACAAGGAATCGGCCTGAAAAGCCCGTGAAATCGAAAACGTCAGACGCACGCCTTGACGCTCAAAGCGTTACCTTGGGTACGCTGACCAAGGGCACTGAAGCAGGCACTGTTTCCATCATCCACTTGCGCACGCGCTCTGCGTCGCCGAGACGGGCGTACTTTCCGTTCGAATCCAGGAAGATCATGATCAGCTGTCGCCCAGCCATCTTGGCCTGCATGACCAGGCAGCGTCCGGCTTCGGAGATATAGCCGGTTTTTTGCAAACCAATTTCCCACGTGGGGTTGGCAATCAATCGGTTGGTGTTGTGAAATTGCAGCTGGTGCTTGCCCACCCCGACTTGGTATTCCGGCGAAGTGGACAGCTCGCGAATGATGCGGTGGCGATGCGCCGCGTTGACCAAAGTGGCGAGGTCGCGCGCGCTGGATTGGTTGTTGCTGGACAGGCCTGTGGGCTCGACGTAATGCGTATCGTGCATACCGAGGTCGGCGGCCTTGCGGTTCATGGCCACCACGAATGCGCTCACGCCGCCGGGATAACTGCGACCGAGCGCATTGGCGGCGCGGTTTTCAGATGACATCAGGGCCAAGTGCAACATTTGCTCGCGCGTAAGTTGGGTGCCCACCATCAAACGCGAGCGGCTGCCTTTTTCAAGGTCGACATCGTCTTGGGTGATGCTGAGCACCTCGTTCAGTGGCATCTTGTTTTCAGTGACCACCAGCGCCGTCATCAATTTGGTGAGCGAGGCAATGGGCAGCACTGCAGATGAGTTTTTGCTGAACAAAACTTCTTTGGTATCTTGGTCTAACACCAAGGCCACGCTGGACTTCAAATCCAGTTCATCGGCGGTGGCGTGCAGACCGTAGGCTTGTCCAAACGAAACGCGCTCGGGTTGCGCGGACAGCATGGCGGTTTGCCGCGCAAGGCGGGAAGCGCGGGCCACAGCCACCATTTGTTTTTTGGTCAGGCGCTCGCCTTTGACCATACTCACTGTGCCCACACGACCGACTCCGATGCGAAGAAC
>JANPNT010000228.1:0-3944 GCA_031427655.1 Burkholderiales bacterium | reverse complement strand
GCGTCGCTGCGCACCTTGCCGAAGTTTTGAGCGCACGCTGCCAACGAAGCTGTACTCAAGCGTGAGCCCACCCCACAGCGCACAATCGTGGCGCTCATGGACCACAGCTTCATCTCCGCTTTCATCTTGCTGCTGCTCGTGCTTGACCCACTGGGCAGCCTGCCGGTTTTTATCCCCTTGATGCGCCAGGTGGCACCCCAGCGGCGCAAGCGCGTGGCGGTGCGCGAGGTGCTGATTGCCTTCAGCGTGCTGTTCGCGTTCATGTTTTTCGGCGATGTGTTTTTGCGCGTCATGCGCTTGTCCGAGCGTTCGCTCGAAGTGGCCGGCGGGGTGATTTTGTTGATGGTGGCCATCCGCATGATCTTCAGCCACGAGGGCGGTGTGTACGGCACGCCCGAGGGCAAAGAGCCTTTCATTTTTCCGCTCGCCGTGCCGCTGCTCGCAGGCCCGTCGGCCATGGCCACCGTGCTGCTGTTGGCGTCACGCCAGCCCGACAAATTGATGTCGTGGGTGGGTGCCTTGTGCGGTGCGATGGTGGTGTCGGGCGCGGTGCTGTTGCTGTGCGAAAGCATCCGCAAACTGCTTGGCGATTCGGTCGTCTCAGCCCTGGAAAAACTGATGGGCTTGGTGCTCACAGCCATCGCGGTGGAGATGATCTTGGCGGGTTTGAAACAGTATTTCAGCGGGGCGAGTTGAGTCCCCCGCCACTTCAATCGCACGCTTAGACTCGCACGACGGTTTGTGAGCCGCAAGCGCGCTGATCAACCATTCACTTACCTGCACATTCACCCCGCGAAAGGGCATCACGCCATGAACTTCACCCACCTCGCAGCGGCTTTCAGCGCCACCTTTTTGTTGGCGACCACAGCTGCTCACTCGCGCAGCTTCGAAGATGTCAAAAAGGACGGCAAGTTGATTGTCGCTACCGAAGGGCAGTTTGCTCCGTTCAACTACTTTCAAGGGGCCAAGCTCACCGGCTTCGAGGTGGAAGTGGCCGAGGCCGTGGTGGCCAAGATGGGGTTGAAAATCGAGTGGAAGGCGCTCAGCTTTGACGCCTTGCTCGCGGGCCTGCGCCAAGACCGTTGGGACATGGTGATCGCGTCGCACGGCATCACCGACGAGCGCGCCAAAGCCGTCACCTTCACCGAGCCGCATTACTGTTCAGGCGGCGTGATCATCGCCAAAAGCGACGCCATCAAAACCGCAGCCGACCTGACCGGCAAAACGGTGTCGGTGCAAACCGGCACCACCTATTTAGAGAACGTGAAGAAGCTCTCCGGTGTGAAGGAAATGAAGAACTTCCCGCAAGACACCGATGCCCGCGCCGCGCTGATGACCGGGCGGGTCGACGCCTGGGTCACCGACCGTTTCGTGGCCCGAACCGCGCTGGAAGCCAACCCCGGCAGCGGCTTGAAGATGGGCGACTTCTTGTTCATCGAACGCATTGCATCGGCCGTCAGCAAGGGCAACACCTCACTGGCCGCTGAAGTTAACAAAGCCTTGGCAGCCATTCAGGCCGACGGCAGTTATGCAGCCATCTCCAAAAAATGGTTCAACGAAGACATCCGCTGCAAGTGACGGCCAGCGCCCCGGCTCGCTGAGATTCCTTGACCATGGCGAACCTGCGCAGCCCTTGGCCCGCCGCCTGGAGCCGCCAGCAACGCAGCTCGGCCACCATGGCGGCGGCGGCCTTGGTGCTGTTGCTTTTTTTGTGGGGCATGGCCATCCCGCTGTCGGCCGCGCCCGAGCCCATCGGCAACAACGCGCAACTTTTCGCCGAAGGCACGCGCATGACGGTGCTGCTCACGGCGGTGTCCGGCGTGGCGGGGGTGGTGCTGGGCGTGTTGGCGGCCCTCGGCAAAACTTCCAAGGTGCCGCCTTTGCGTTGGGTCGCCAGCGCCTACATCTGGGTGATGCGCGGCACGCCGCTGTTGGTGCAGGTGCTGTTTGTGTATTTCGCGCTGCCGGTGTTGATCCCTGCGCTGCAGCTGAGCGATTTCACCTCGGCCTGCGTGGCGCTGAGCCTGAACGTGGGGGCCTACAACGCCGAGGCCATCCGCGCCGGTTTGCTGGCCGTGCCGAAGGGCCAGATCGAAGCCGCACGGTCGCTGGGCTTGTCGCCCGGCTACACCTTCATCGACGTGACGTTTCCGCAGGCGTTCAAAATTTCACTGCCACCGCTGGTCAACAACATCGTGGCGTTGTTGAAAGACTCGTCGCTGGCCTACGCCATTGGCGTGGTGGAGTTGACCAACATCGGCAACCGCATTCAGGCCGCCACGTTTCAGCCGCTGCCGATTTTGTTGACCTCAGCCTGCATTTATTTACTGTTGACCACCGTGCTGACGCAAATCGCGAATGCGGTGGAGCGGCGCTTTGATGTGGAAGGGCGTGTTGCATGAGTCCGGGCATGAAAACCACGATGAGCACCGACATGAACACGGCCATGACCGCCTCAGCACCCTTGATCACTGTCGAGCACGTCAACAAGACCTTCGGCACAGCGCATGTGCTGCGCGATGTCTGCACGCATTTCAACGCTGGCGAAGTCACTG
This sequence comes from Burkholderiales bacterium, assembly GCA_031427655.1. GTDB lineage: Bacteria > Pseudomonadota > Gammaproteobacteria > Burkholderiales > Burkholderiaceae_C > JANYJJ01. The sequence continues at coordinate 1,389 of JANPNT010000228.1, read as the reverse complement.
TCATCGTCGGCGCTTCGGGGTCGGGCAAGAGCACCCTGCTGCGAACCTTGAACCGCTTGGAAAGGCACGACAGCGGGCGCATCGTGGTCGACGGCATTGAAGTTTGCGACGACCTGAAAGAACTCGACGCGCTGCGCAGCGAGGTCGGCATGGTGTTCCAGCAGTTCAATTTGTTCCCTCACCTCACCGTGCTGGAGAACGTCACGCTGGCACCGCGCCGTGTGCGCAAGACGCCGAAGCCGCAGGCCGAGCAAAAGGCCATGCAACTGCTGGAGCGTGTGGGCTTGCAGGCGCATGCGCAGAAGTACCCGTTTGCCTTGTCGGGTGGCCAGCAACAGCGGGTGGCCATTGCGCGAGCCTTGGCCATGGCACCACGCGTGATGCTGTTTGACGAACCCACTTCGGCGCTCGACCCCGAGATGGTGAAGGAAGTGCTCGACGTCATGAAGCAATTGGCCGCCAGCGGCATGACCATGATCGTGGTGACGCATGAGATGGGTTTTGCACGCGAGGTCAGTGACCGCGTGCTCTTCATCGACCAAGGCCGCGTGGCCCAAGACGCGCCGCCCGAAGCCTTTTTCGGCGCACAGCGCAACGAGCGCATCCGCGCTTTTTTGGGCCAACTGAACGCCTGAACCCAGGCTAAACCATTCATCTGAATTTAGAAAACACACCCCAAGGAGCGCTTCATGGAAAACCAAGTCAACACCCTCAAACCCCACCGCATTGCCTCTGCTGTGGCCGCCGCGCTTGTTACCGCAGTCGCCGCAGTCAGCCCAATTCCGGCACAAGCGCAAAGCGCCAAAGACTTTGAAGACATGCGCCAAGAGATCAAGCGCCTGCGTGATGAGGTCAACGCGCTCAAACAAGCGGCACCGGCTTCCGCATCGGCCAGGGCCACGGACAAATCATCCGAAACCGCAGGTTGGGGCGAGCGCATCGAGCAGTTGGAGATCAAAAGCAAAGACGCCGTGGTGCTGGGCGACATCGGCGGCGGTTTTCGCCTGCCTGGCTCAGAGACCTCGGTGCGTTTGTACGGCTACGCCGAAGCCAACCTGATTCACGACTTCAAAGGCTTCGCCGCGCCCGACAACTTCACCAACTTGTCGGGCCAGCCGCTCAACAACGCGGGCGCGCCGAAAGGCCGCACCAAGCTGACGGCCGAGACCTCGCGCTTCGGGGTTCGAGACTTCCACGCCCACCGGCGTTGGCACCTTCAACACCAAGCTAGAGATGGACTTTTACGCCTACGGCGGCGGCCGCAACCGCCTGCGTTTGCGCCATGCCTACGGCGAGTACGCCGGCTGGTTGATCGGCCAAACCTGGTCCACCTTTATGGACCTGGACAACTTGCCCGAGACGGTGGACTTCAATGGCCCCATTGGTGCG
>JANPNT010000227.1:0-4134 GCA_031427655.1 Burkholderiales bacterium | reverse complement strand
AAGGCAACGATACGGTGTACTTTCGGGACGATACGTTCACTGGCACTTACGTTACCAGCTTCAACGCAGTGCTGGCGCTGGCTTTGATCTTTTTGGATTCGCCTCCGAGGCCGGGCATGCATGTCTCCTGAAGCTGTATTTTTTTGAGCGGGCCGTATGGTACGACACCACATCGGGGGGGGCATAAAAAAACCCAAGGCATTGCTGCCTTGGGTTGAATCCACCTGGAGAGGTGGAGGAGACAATCGTGGACTCGATGAGCAAACTCACCGCATCACTCAAATTTCACGACTGGAGTGTATCGCCAAGAATGCTGCGCTGCAACAAACTGGTTCCGCTCAAAACCGTCATTCGCGCCGAGGTGCTGCGATCAGCACGCTGACGCTCCTCCTCAAAAGGCACCATCACACCGATTAAGCAAGTTTCGATCCAACCCTAAAGAGGCATTCAAAATGAACTGCACCATCAACTGGCTGCCTGACTCAGGCATGGCCTTTTTGGCCGAAACCGGCAGCGGCCATTTCATCACCATGGACGGTGCAGTCGATGGCGGCGGGCGCAACCTGGCACCTCGCCCGATGGAAACCGTTTTGGCAGGAACCGGTGGCTGCACTGCTTACGACGTTGTTCTGATTTTAAAAAAGGGGCGCCACGACGTCACGGGCTGCCAAGTCAAATTGACTTCTGAGCGCAGTGTTATGGACCCCAAAGTGTTCACCAAGATTCACATGCACTTCATTGTCACCGGGCACCAATTGGCTGAGGCCGCAGTTCAGAGGGCGGTGCAGATGTCGCACGAAAAATATTGCTCTGCCAGCATCATGCTGGCCAAAACCGCTGACATCACTACTTCGTTTGAACGCGTGTCGACCTGAATTTCGACCGTGTCAAATGTGGCGAGCGGTCGTCGTCATGACTTTGGACGCGGCGCGCATCAGCAAACGTATCGGCCCGGGCAGCTCATTGGCACCCAACGCTTCTGCGTCGCGGGCATGTCGCGCCTCATCGGCCTTCATTTGGGTCACGATGGCGCGTGACGCGGCGTCCGCAGACGGCAGGGCGTCGAGATGGTGCTCCAAGTGGCGCTCGACTTGACGCTCCGTCTCCACGACGAAACCCAAGCTGACGGCGTCGCCCGCGCGAGCCGCAACCCAACCAATGCCGAACGATCCGACATACCAAAGCGGATTCAGCCAACTTGGATGCGCACCCAGCTCATCCAAACGCTGCTGCGTCCAACCCAAATGGTCAGTTTCTTCTTGTGCTGCCGCCAGCAGTTTGCGTTTCAGGGCCGCATCGCGCGTGCCCAACGCTTGCGCTTGATATAAGGCTTGCGCACAAATTTCACCGACGTGATTGACTCGCATGAGCGCCCCTGAGAGCCGCTTGTCTTCTGCGGTCAGCGTGTCGCTGATGATTTGTGCGGCTGGGGAAGGGCGAGTTGCCCGAGTGGCACCTGATAAGGTGCGCAAAGCACTTTCGGCAGCGGCGAGGAGCGTGTCCACGGGGGTTAAAGCAGGGCGCGTAAGGTGGGGAGGGGCGGTCATAAAACTCCAATCGAAGCTCAGAATATCGCAATCACGCCTCCTCTGTGGGTGGCAAGCCAGCAAGCACCTGTTCCATTCGCGTTGTGCGAAGACAACAAAAAGCCCTTTTCGGAAGGCAAAGCTTTGCCAGCGGTGCGGGGGTCTGGTGCAATACGGCAACTTCCGATGAGGGGGTTTGGCCTGATCAGCTCTTTTATCGGTTCCCCTTTGATCGGGACCTCTTTTGTTCAACCCAGGAGATAGTTGCAATGAAAAAATCAATCGTCGCTCTCGCAGTTCTCGGCGCTTTCGCCGGCGCTGCATCAGCCCAATCATCAGTCACCATCTACGGTTTGCTCGACATGAGCGTTGCCAAGCAAAATAAAGTAGGCGGCTTCAAGTTCCTCGATGGTGTCCCGAATTCAAAGGCCTACACCGTTCAGCAATCAGCTGGCTCGCGTCTCGGCTTCCGCGGCAACGAAGATCTCGGCGGCGGTCTGTCAGCCCAGTTCCAAATTGAGCACCGCTTCAGCCCTGACACCGGCCTCCCAGCGCAAACTTTCTGGGGTGGTCGTTCTTACGTCCAACTCACAAATGCCGGCGCGGGCAGCGTTTACTTAGGCCGTGACTACACCCCAGCATTTTGGCCAGCGGTAAAGTCTGATCCATTCGGCTGGGACGGCGTTGGTCAAATTGGCACCGCCGCATGGGCTGGCTACTTGACACCTAACGCAAATGGCGGCGCTCTTGGTGTTCGGACTTCAAATACCGTGGGCGTCAAATCAGCCGACTTCGGTGGATTGACGGTTCAGGCAGCCGTCGGCTTGTCAGAGACCACAGGCTTGGGCCGTACCAACGGCTTCAACGTTGAGTACGCGGGCGGTCCTATATATGCTGCCTTGGGCTACGAGAAGGTCAGCAAGGGTTCGTTTGACGGCCAGGGCTTGACCAGCCTGGCGCTGCATTACGACTTGGGTGTCGCCAAGTTGATGGGCTACTACGCAACCGCGAAGATCGGTGCCCTCGGCGCCACTTCCAGTAAGGTATACACCCTCGGCGTCACTGCACCGGTCGGTCCCGGCAAGGTGAAAGCCATGTACTACCGTGTCAATCCAGAGGGCGCAAATAACAACGGCACGAAGTTCGGCCTGGGCTACGACTACGCCCTGAGCAAGCGCACCGGTTTGTATGCAGACATGGGAATTGGCAAAGCTGAGGTGCTCACAGGCGGATCTGTGACCAGCAACGCCTACGCCTTCGGCGTCAAACACACGTTTTAATTGACGGCTCGCTCCGCGAGCTTGAATCAAAGGCCGCCTCCGGGCGGCCTTTCTTTTGGCATTCTTTGATGTGCGTTGGTGTTGGGCGTTACCCTTGCCAGGGGCTATGCCGTTTGACGGTGGACATGCTTTTTGATGTCATCTCTCTTGCGCTACAGCCACCCGGTTTGGTGCGTCTTAATCTGTTGTTGCTACCTGCCCTATTAACATGTCGGTTTTCATATTGCGTCGCTTGGCTCAAGCCGTGATCGTCATGCTGACGGTGGCGTTTATTGCCTTCATGTTGTTCCAGTATGTAGGAGACCCCGTCACGAATTTACTGGGCCAAGACGCGACGCCACAGCAGCGCGCTGAACTTCGGCGCGACTTAGGTCTGGATCGACCTTTTCCGATTCAGTTCGCGCGCTTCATAAGCAATGCGGTGCAGGGCGAGTTTGGCTTGAGCCTCAGACAAGGGCGAAAGGTTTCGTCGCTCATTGTTGAACGCCTTCCCGCGACCCTGGAGTTGTCGCTGGCTGCTGCGGCTATCGCCTTGATCGTCGGCATTCCGATGGGCGTTTATGCGGCATTGCGGCGTGGCACATTTTTATCGCAGCTGATGATGATGGTCTCGCTGCTGGGCGTGTCGCTACCAACCTTCTTGGTTGGAATTTTGCTGATCTTGGTGTTCGCTGTCACGCTCAAGTGGTTGCCCAGCTTCGGTCGTGGTGACGTGGTGATGTTGGGTTCGTGGTCCAGCGGTTTTCTGACGGTTGACGGATGGAAGCACCTGATCTTGCCGTCCATCACCTTGGCGGTGTTCCAACTCACGCTCATCATGCGACTCGTGCGCTCGGAAATGTTGGAAGTACTGCGCGCCGACTACATAAAGTTTGCGCGAGCACGTGGTTTGCCAAACCGGGCCGTTTATTTCGGCCACGCGCTGAAAAACACCATGGTGCCGGTTATCACCATCACCGGCTTGCAGCTCGGAGCTTTGATTGCATTCGCCATCATTACCGAGACCGTTTTCCAGTGGCCTGGAATGGGTCTGTTGTTCATTCAAGCCGTCACCTTCGCCGATGTGCCCGTCATGGCGGCCTATCTTTGCTTGATCGCTCTGATCTTTGTTGCCATCAACCTTGCTGTTGACTTGCTTTACTTTGCGGTAGATCCACGCCTGCGGATCGAAAGCGCCGCTGGCGCACACTGAACACTCGAAACCTGCTTGAGGAGGAACCGATGAAACGCAAATCAACCGTGTTTATCGCGGCCATGGCCTTCACGCTGTGCAGCGCCAACGCTGTCACGTTGCGCGTTGCCAATCAGGGCGATGCACAGTCAATGGA
>JANPNT010000226.1:0-2294 GCA_031427655.1 Burkholderiales bacterium | reverse complement strand
ACGCGGTGGTCCCAACTCAAACTCAGTGGCAACATCAAGCGCGGTTGAAATTCTTTGCCGTTCCACACCGGCTGCATGCTGCTTTTGCACACGCCCATGATGGCCACTTCGGGCGCGTTGATGATGGGCGTGAAGTAGCGCCCACCTATGCCGCCCAGCGAGCTGATACTGAAGCAACCGCCGCTCATCTCAACCGGGTTCAATTTGCCATCGCGCGCTTTTTTGGCCAGCTCGCTCATCTCTTGCGAGATTTGCATGACGCCCTTTTTGTCGGCGTCTTTGATGACCGGCACCATCAAACCGTTGGGCGTGTCGGCAGCAAAGCCGATGTGGAAATACTGCTTGTAAACAATTTGGTCGCCGTCCAACGAAGCGTTGAATTCCGGAAACTTCTTGAGTGCCGCGACGCTGGCTTTGATCAGAAAGGCCAGCATCGTGACCTTGACGCCCGACTTCTCGTTCTCTTGATTGGTCGCCACGCGGAAGGCTTCCAAGTCGGTGATGTCGGCGTCGTCATGGTTGGTGACGTGGGGGATCAACACCCAATTGCGATGCAAGTTGGCACCGCTGATTTTCTTGATGCGCGACAGGTCTTTGCGCTCGACGGCACCGAACTTGGCGTAGTCGACAGAAGGCCATGCCAGCAAGCCGGGGAAGCTTCCGCCTGACCCCGAACCCGCGGCCTGGGCGGCAGGCGCTTTCGCTGCTGTTGCAAGAGACTGAGCGACGGTTTGGCTGGCCCCAGCCATCACGTTTTTCACAAAACTTTGAACATCGTCTTGCGTGATGCGCGAATTCAAGCCCGTTCCCTTCACTTCACTCAGCGGCACGCCCAATTCACGCGCTAATTTGCGGATGCTGGGCGACGCATGAGGCAATGCAGTTTGCAAAACGGTGGGCTGGTGGGCAGGCAAGGCGGCGGTCGGAACAACCCGGTCTGCGGTCGGTGCCACAGCGGCCACCGCAGCCGGTGCCGCAGCCGGTGCCGGTGCCGGTGCCGGTGCAGATGCAGATGCAGGTGCCGGTGCAGCAGCAACAACGGCTGGCGCAGCGGTGCCAACCGCCTCAATCACCACGACCAAGCTGCCCTTGGCTACCTTGTCGCCCACCTTCACGCGCACGTCTTTCACGATGCCCGCATGCGAAGAAGGAATCTCCATCGCCGCCTTGTCGCTCTCTACGGTAATCAAGCTTTGTTCCAGCTTGATGGCGTCACCGACCTTGACCATGACTTCAATCACAGCCACTTCGTCAAAGTCGCCAATGTCAGGCACCAAGACGTCAATCAACGCGAGGGCTTCAACTCCCTCCTCCTTGACGGAGGAAGCACTCTTGACTCCCTCCTCCTTGATGGAGGACGCACTCTTGACTCCCTCCTCCTTGATGGAGGAGGGTGGGGGAGGAGGTGAACTCGCCGCCACGGTGGGCGCGGCAACAGCGGGCGTAGGCGCAGACGCAGACGCAGACACAGCGGCAGCCTCTCCCACCTCCAACACCAACACCATCGACCCTTCAGCCACCTTGTCGCCCAACTTCACGCGCAGCTCTTTCACCACGCCTGCATGCGACGACGGAATTTCCATCGACGCTTTGTCGCTTTCCACCGTCAGCAGCGATTGCTCCAGCTTCACCGTGTCGCCGGGCTTGACCAGCAGCTCAATGACTTCTACTTCTTTAAAGTCACCGATGTCCGGGACTTTGACTTCGACCAATGCCATGTTCTGTCTCCAGCGAGGTTCTGTTATCTGTTGAAGTTCCAAATCTTTCGATTACCCCCGCATCCGTTCGGGCTGAACCTGTATTCCCCGACCGTCCTGAGCTTGTCGAAGAAAGCCCCGCCACCTGCGCAGAGGCACTTCGACAAGCTCAGTGCGAACGAGATTGTTGTAGGCCTCGAAAACTCGGCAAGCGCGCCAATCAGGCGTAGAGCGGATTCACTTTGTCCACATTGATGCCGTATTTGGCAATCGCCTCGGCCACTGTTGCCATCGGCAACGTGCCTCCATCGGCCAAGGTTTTCAAAGCGGCCACGACGATGTAGTGGCGGTTGATCTCAAAGTGCGCGCGCAACTTGCTGCGGAAATCGCTGCGACCAAAGCCGTCGGTGCCCAGCACCTTGTAGCTGCGGCCTTTCGGAATGAAAGCGCGAATTTGCTCGGCGTAGTTCTTCATGTAGTCGGTGGAAGCAATCACCGGCCCGGCAAACTTTTCCAACTGCTGGGTCACAAAGGGGACGCGTGCCTTTTCCAGCGGATGCAACAAGTTCCAGCGCTCGGCGTCCTGGCCGTCGCGGG
>JANPNT010000225.1:0-1758 GCA_031427655.1 Burkholderiales bacterium | reverse complement strand
ACGCTGGCTGGACACAGATTGCGCGCGAGCAGGTCAAGATGCTGCACGACGATGTCGCCACCGTGCTGGCCCGCACCAACTACCACGAAGTCGCCGCCGGCTTCGGCGCCGAAGGCATTCTGGTGAAGAGCATGGCCGAAGTCCCCGCTGCCTTGGCCCGTGCCCGCGAGTTGGCCAAGCGCGGCAAACCGGTGCTGGTCAACGTCTGGCTCGACAAGACCGAGTTTCGCGAAGGGTCACTGTCGATGTAGCGATGCGGGGGCCGTGACCCATGACTTTTGAAGAATGCCAAGCACCGTATGCAGGTCTTCGATCGGCACCTGGCCCGGTGCGGAGTTGCTGGCGCCGATGGCAAACGTCATCGCAGAACCAAAGGCCCAGCCAAACAGGCGCGTGAGGGACCCATACGCACCCAGCGACATGCTGACCAGGGGTATGTCAAGCTTCTGGCTGGACTGCAAGGTGGCGCTTAAGAGCGTCAGGACATCTTCCAGATGGCGTGGCATAACTGCTACTTTCGCGATATCACCGCCTAACTCCTGTGCTTGAAGAAATCGTTGATTGAGTACTGCCAGCGTGGGGGTGGCGTGAAAATCATGAAACGACAGGATCAACTTCGTATCGTTGGCCCGCGCTACCTCACGCACCAGGGCGGTATGCGCAGGATCGTTGCTCATCTCAAAATCGACAATGTCAACGCTTCGGCTTTCGCACACGGCCGCATACAGCGCGACCACCGCTTCTTCTGACAGGGAAATTTTTTGCCCGCCTTCCCTGACCGAACGCCGGGTGAACAACAGCGGAACGGCGCCTGCGGCCTGGCGGAGGCTCGAAGCCAGCGCCAGTACTTCATCAGGATGGCCGATGCCCTGAAAAAAATCCACCCGCCACTCCAGAAGGTCGGGTTTTTTGGCAAGGACCAACTGCACTTCAAGCAAAACTTGGTCGTGGCTGCGTCCGACCAGCGGGGTGCAGATGAGCGGGAACTTTCCGCCGCCTACCGGTTTTCCATGGATTTCAATTGGCTTACCCGTTTGCATATCAAGTTCTCCATTTGTCACATATACATTTGCGCGCGTCGGTCGAGCGTAAGCCAGCACTTTACGACAAAGCAGCACGGATCAGCACGGGCATTCCATAATTGGCGTTTCATGTCGCCCTATCGCCCTTGAGACAGCCCCAGCGCAGCGAAACCCGTAAATTCCTGCACAATGGCTCACATTTATAACCTTGTGGGACAGACCGCAGTTACACGAAGTGAACAAGCTCTGTCCCCAACTGATCGTCAGATGTTAAGGAACAAAACATGACCCGCACCATCCAACAACTTTTTGATCTCAAAGGCAAGACCGCTCTGGTGACCGGTGGCTCGCGCGGCCTGGGCCTGCAGATGGCACACGCCCTCGGCGAAGCCGGTGCCAAAATCATGATCAGCTCACGCAAGGCCGAAGACCTGGAGCAGGCTGCAGCCGAGCTGCAAGCGGCCGGCATTGACGCGCGCTGGATTGCCGCCGACTGTGCCAAGGAAGCCGAGATTCACCGCCTGGCCGACGAAACGCTACAGCGCATGGGTCAAGGAACTCAGCGAAATTAACCGCGTGAAAAGTGCTAAGAGCATCGAAAAGATGAGCTCCGACAAGCAGCCGATTCATCCGCTGCGGTTGTGCAAGGAAGTGGGAGAGTTTTTGGATCGGGATGCAATCCTCGTCGTGGATGGCCAGGAGATTTTGAACTACGCCCGGCAGGCGATCCGGACCT
>JANPNT010000224.1:0-1987 GCA_031427655.1 Burkholderiales bacterium | reverse complement strand
CGCTGCTGGGTTTTGCGTGCGGCGTCGCCTATCAAAGTGTCAGCCTGTCCTTGCCCGTGCCGCGCAACACCTGGCTTCAGCGAGGCGCCGCTGTGGCTACGCTCTTCTTTGCTATTGCGCTTGTTTTGTTACTGCTGAATCGCTCTTTCTTTCGCTGGGGTACGGTCAGTATTTCGTATTTGGCTTTGGCGATGGCAGTCGTGACAACTGTCGGACTCTTGTCAATGGCCGCCGTCATGTACGGCAAGCGCATTCCGAATGCCCTGGCACTTAGAGGCGTCGCGTCATTCGCCGTAATTCCGTTGCATTACGCGGTGCTCGCAGCCATCGTGGAATTGTTGCCCCAGCCTTTGGCGCCCGGGCCCTTCTTGTTGGTGGTGGCCTGCGTGATTTGCGCAACTTTTTTCGGCGCGGCCAAGTTTGCAGAACACGCTTGGAGGGTTGCCAGTGAAGCACCGCAGACTTTGTTGTTCAGTCTGCTGGTGGTTGGAGTTTTTATCTTCGGCCTATCAATCTACTTTTCCTTGCTAAGCAGTTGGATTCCATCAGCGCTGATCACCTTACTCGCACAGCTTTGCATTGCAGTGTTGCTGGGAATGCGACTTCCAACAAAAACTTGATTTGTTCTGGTCAAAGCACCGGGATCTCGGCGATCAGCGTTGCAATAGGTCGGATGGCATACCGGGGTGCTCGATTTGCTACGCTGTGTGCTTTGTCGCTGTTGAAATCCAATCCCCCCTCAAGAGATGCACGAATGAACAACACCCATTTCGGTTTTCAACAAGTTGAAGAAGGCGAAAAGGCCCGTCGCGTGCGCGGAGTTTTTGACTCCGTGGCGTCGAAATACGACGTGATGAACGACCTGATGTCGATGGGTTTGCATCGCGTTTGGAAGGCATACACCCTCGGCGTGGCCAACCTAAACCGTGGAGACAAGGTCTTGGACATCGCTGGCGGCACCGGCGATCTGGCCAAAGCGTTTTCCCGCAAAGTGGGTGACAGCGGCACCGTGGTGTTGACGGACATCAACGAAGCCATGCTGCGCCAAGGGCGCGAACGGTTGGAGGACGAAGGGCTCCTGCTGCCCACCACCATTTGCGATGCTGAGATGTTGCCTTTTGCGACCGGCAGCTTTGACTTGGTGAGTGTCGCCTTTGGACTGCGCAACATGACCCACAAGGATCTCGCGCTGTCTGAAATGAATCGCGTACTGCGCCCCGGCGGCCGCCTTTTGGTGCTCGAGTTCTCCAAGGTATCTCAGCCTTTGGAGAGGATTTACGACTGGTACTCCTTTAAGGTATTGCCTCAAATCGGTAAGTTGGTGGCCGGTGACGCCGACAGTTACCAGTACTTGGCGGAATCCATTCGCATGCATCCAGGTCAGGCCGAATTGAAAATGATGATGAAAACGGCTGGTTTTGGGCATGTGGATGTGCACAACCTCAGTGCTGGCGTGGTCGCGTTGCACGTTGGCGTCAAGTGTTGAGATTGCCCGCCGATATAGGGTCAGTTGTTGCGTTTACGCTTGCTTCCGGTCGTTGATACTGCGTTGGTGCAGCGTCAACTTGCTGGTTCGGTTCACGACGACTTGTTCACGTTTTGCCGGAACTGACGGTGCCTCAGCTTGTCATTAGGGGTTGCAGGCCTGTCATGCTCCGCAAGTACGCTCGTTTAGACTCATGGTGCGTGCTGACCTGTGGCCTGCAGGGCGATCTTGTCCGACGCTTATGGAGCGATTTTTCGATGATTTCAAAATTCCAAAAACCAATCATGCAGTTGTCGTTGATGAGCCCACAACGGGTCGCTGGGGTCTGTGCGGTCGCGGCAGTATTTCTGATGAGCGGTTGTGGTGACAAGAAAAAAGACAAAGACAAACCGGCTTCACAAACTGCGGCCAAGGTGAACAAAGAACCCTTCAATCCAGCCTCGGACACCGCCATCGGCCGCACGGCCTTCGCCTCGGCCGGCCTGTTCGAGAGTGTGACGC
>JANPNT010000223.1:0-7258 GCA_031427655.1 Burkholderiales bacterium | reverse complement strand
GGCGCGCGCGAACCGCGGATTCCTCTACATCGATGAAGTCAATTTGCTCGAAGACCATTTGGTCGATTTGCTGATCGACGTGGCCGCCTCCGGCGAAAACGTGGTGGAGCGCGAAGGCCTCAGCGTGCGTCACCCGGCGCGCTTTGTGTTGGTGGGCAGCGGCAACCCGGAAGAAGGTGAGTTGCGACCTCAGTTGCTCGACCGTTTTGGTTTGTCGGTGGAAGTGAAAACACCGACCGATTTGCCAGGCCGCGTGGAGGTGGTTCGCCGACGTGATGCGTTTGAGCGCGACAGCGCCGCCTTCACCGAAAAATGGGCCGCTGAAGACGCCCACATCCGCGCCAGCATCGTGTCGGGCCGCGCGCATTTGCCCAAAGTCACCGTGCCCGATTCGGCTTTGGAGCGCGCGGCGCAGTTGTGCATGAGCTTGGGCACCGACGGCCTGCGCGGCGAGCTGACTTTGATCCGCGCGGCTCGCGCCTTGGCCGCATTGCAAGGCGACAAAGTGGTCGGTGATGCGCACTTAAAACGCGTGGCACCGCCCGCATTGCGCCACCGCCTGCGCCGCAACCCGCTGGACGATTCGGGCTCCACCGTGCGCGTGGACCGCGCCGTGGCAGAACTGTTCGGCGCCTGAGCTTCCGTGGCCAGCGCTGCAATGAACAGCCTTAGCGGCGAGGCGCAAGGGGCGTTTCAAGCAACAGAGCGTGCAGCCGAGCAAGCCTGGTCAGACGCCATTCAAGCTGCCTTACTGCACGCCATCGACCCGGTGGGCACCGGCGGTGTGTCGCTGCGCGGTTTGGCCGGCCCCACGCGCGATTTTTGGTTGGGTTTTTTGCGTGATTCCCTGCCCGCCGCCGCACCGCTGCGCCGCGTGCCCTTGCACATTCAAGATGCACGATTGCTGGGCGGCTTGGACTTGGCCGCCACCTTGCAAATGGGCCGACCCGTGGCGCAAAAAGGCGTGCTGGCCGAAGCCGACCAAGGCGTGGTGTTGCTGGCAATGGCCGAGCGATTGCCGTCAGGCACTGCCGCCCGCATGAACGCAGTGATCGACACCCGGGAAGTGGTGATGGAGCGCGACGGCCTGGCGCTGCGCCAAGCCGCGCGCTTGGGCGTGGTGGCTTTGGACGAGGGCATGGCCGAAGACGAGCAAGTGCCAAGTTCGTTGAAAGAGCGCCTGGCGTTTTGGGTGAACTTGGCACCGCAGCGCGGTGCCGCGCTCGACCCCATGACCGAGAGCCCGCGCCGCGCCGTGGCCGCGGCCCGCGCGCTGTTGCCGTCGGTGACGGTGAGCAGCGCCGTGATGGAAGGCGTGTGCGGCGCGGCGCTAGCCCTGGGCATTGCCTCGGTGCGCGCACCCATTTTGGCGCTGCGCGTGGCGCGCGCGTCGGCTGCGCTGGACGGACGCCTTGAAGTGGACGAAGACGACGCGGCGCTGGCCGCGCGTTTGGTGTTGGGCCCGCGCGCAACGCAGCTTGTGGCCCCGACACCAGACGATCGGCCCGAAGAAGAAACCGAAGCTGACAACACGCCCACTGATTCAGAAAAACCGGTGGCCGAGCCTCCGCCCGAAGCACCAAACCCTGACGATGAAGACGAGCACGACGATAACGCGGGCAAAGACGACAAGCGTGCCGACGACGAACAGGAACAGGAAGAGGAACAGGAAGAGAAGCCACCTCCCATCGACCCGGCCACGCTGAACAAGTTGATCCTTGACGCAGCGCGCGCCGCCATTCCACCCGGCCTGCTGGCCGCGCTGAAATTGAGCCAGGCAGGCGTGCCGCGCAACTCCGCGGCGGGCCGAGCGGGCCAGGCTCAGCATCACAAAACACGCGGCCGACCCAGCGGCGTGCGTCGCGGCGAACCGCGTGCCGGAGCGCGTTTGAACGTGATTGAAACCTTGCGCGCTGCCGCGCCGTGGCAGGACGTGCGGCGCCGTGAAGTAGAAGCCAAGGCTGCTGCCAATCCTGAAGTCAAGGCTGCACCGACCGCGCGAATTCAAGTGCGCCGCGAAGACTTCCACGTCACCCGTTACCAACAAAACACCGAAACCACCACCGTGTTTGTGGTCGACGCCTCAGGCTCGGCCGCGCTGGCCCGCTTGGCCGAAGCCAAAGGCGCCGTCGAGTTGCTGCTGGCCGATTGCTATGTGCGCCGCGACAGCGTCGCCGTGCTGGCATTCCGCGGCAAAGGGGCCGAAGTGCTGCTGCCGCCCACACGATCACTGGTGCGCGCCAAACGCAGCTTGGCCGGATTGCCCGGCGGCGGCGGCACGCCCTTGGCTGCCGGCATCGACGCGGCCGTGGCGCTGGCCCAAAGCATTCAACGGCGCGGTGAAACGCCCATCGTGGTGTTCTTGACCGACGGCCGCGGCAACATCGCCCGCGACGGCAGCCCCGGCCGCCCCCAGGCCATGACCGACGCGATGCTGGCCGCGCGCCAGGTTCGTTTGGCCGGTGTCACGGCCCTGCTGCTCGACACCGCCGCCAAGCCCCAAGCCGCCGCGAAAGAACTGGCCGACGCCATGGGCGCAGGCTATGTGCCTTTGCCCTACGCCGGGGCCACCGAGTTGTCGCAAGTGGTGCGCGCTGCCACCGCGATAGCGGCCCGCTCAGCGGCGGATTGAAATTGGACTGGCAGCGCGACGGTGCCACCTGGCCGCACAGCGAGTGCAGCCAGTTTGTTCAGGTGGGCAATTTGCGCTGGCATGTGCAGCAGTTGCAAAAGCGCAAAGCGGCGCCCGATTTGCTGCTGATCCACGGCACCGGAGCTTCTACCCATTCATGGCGCGCCTTGATGCCGCTGTTGGCCAGCAAGTTCAAGGTATGGGCGATCGATTTGCCAGGCCACGCCTTCACCAGCGCGGGCACGCCGTCGCAAATGTCGATGCAAGGCATGGCCCAAGCGCTGGCGAGTCTGCTGGAAACACTTGAATTGCAGCCGCAGGTTTTGGTGGGTCATTCGGCGGGAGCGGCCATCGCCATGCGGCTTTGTTTGGACGGCTTCCTGAAGCCAGATGCTTTGTTCAGCTTGAACGGCGCGCTGTTGCCGCTGGGCGGTCTGCCCGGTTTGATGTTTCCACCGGCCGCCAAACTCATGGCCGCGCTGCCCTTCGTGCCGCAATTGTTTGCGATGAGCGCGGCCAATCCCGCAGCAGCCAGCCGCTTGATTGCGGGCACCGGTTCGGTGCTGGACGCCGAGGGCACCGAACTGTACGCACGCCTTTTGCGCAGCTCAGATCACGCTGCCGGTGCCCTGGCAATGATGGCCAATTGGGACTTGAAATCTCTTGAATCCAAAATTCGTGAACTTAAGCCCGCGCTTACTTTGGTGGTGGGAATGAACGACAAAGCGGTGCCACCCTCGCAAGCCAATCGCGTGCACCGCATGCTGCCCCGATCCAGCTTCATCGCGCTGCCCGGGCTGGGCCATTTGGCGCATGAAGAACAGCCGCAAACAGTGGCCACGCTGCTTCTGGGTTGAAAAAACTGTCAACGCACAGCCAAGGGCAAATACCCCTTCTGTCAGGTTGACGCGCAAGAATATTGTGTCTAAAGTTCGTGACATTCGCGAGTGTCACGTTTACTTGACACTTTGTTTCACCCCTCCCGTCTGTTGCGGGTCATGAGGTTTGTGCATGAAAGCCATCACCCGAATCGATCAGTCTTTGGCCGCCGCAGTGGCCACCGGAGAAGCCCAAGGTTGCCCGCCGAAGCTGGCCGGTGCCATACGCCACGCGGTGTTTCCGGGCGGCGCGCGGGTGCGGCCGCAGTTGTGTTTGGCCGTCGCAGCCGCCTGCGGCAACGACGACCCCGAGCTGAGCCAAGCAGCTGCCAGCGCGATTGAGCTTCTGCACTGCGCCTCGCTGGTTCACGACGACCTGCCGTGTTTTGACGATGCCGACACGCGCCGTGGTCGCGCTTCGGTGCACTTTGCTTACGGCGAAAGCCTGGCGGTGCTGGCCGGTGACGCGCTCATCGTGTTGGCCTTCCAAACTTTGGGCGCAGCGGCCGGCCAGTCGCCCCAGCGCCTGCCTGCGCTGCTGAGCACCATCGCCAAGGGCGTGGGCATGCCGTTCGGCATCGTCGCCGGGCAGGCCTGGGAATGCGAGCCGCGCGTGTCTCTGGCCGACTACCAACGCGCCAAAACCGGTGCCTTGTTCACGGCAGCCACCGTGTCGGGTGCGTTGGCCGCCGGCGCGCCAGCTGAGCCGTGGCGTGCGCTGGGCGACTGGTTGGGCGAGGCCTACCAAGTGGCCGACGACATCCGCGATGTGGCCGCCGACCCTTCAATCATCGGCAAACCCACTGGTCAAGACGTGGCGCTGTGCCGCCCCAGCTCGGCCCGCGAACTGGGTTTGGAAGGCGCGATTGCGCACTTCAACTCGCTGGTTCAGGGTGCCATTGACGCCATTCCGTCGTGCAAGGGCGAAGCGCAACTGCGCGCCTTGGTGCGCATGGAAGCCGAGCGGTTGATCCCCAAGGAATTGTCTGAAGCCGTACTGAACGACGCGCGAGCCAAACAAGCCAGCCCAGCGGTTGCTTGAACTGAGCCGCGGAAGCCAGCCCGGCATGACCCCTTCCAGCGCCACGGCTGCGATGCCCGCATCGAAGCCGCCTGAAGTGCCCACTCGCTGGCTGGACCGGCTCTTTGGCCGATTCATCGATCGCTTCTGCGAATGGCGCGACGGCAAGGTCGCCAACCGTGGTTTTCAGCGCTGGGCGGCTTCGTTTCCATTGACCCGTCCGATTGCTCAGCGCCGCGCTCGCGGCCTGTTCGATTTGGTCGCGGGCTTTGTGTATTCCCAGGTGCTGCTGGCCTGCGTGCGCTTGAACTTGTTCGCCATCTTGGCCGAAGGCCCGCAAACCGTGGCCGCTTTGGCGCAGCGTTTGGCCTTGACTGAAGATGCGGCGGAGCGGCTCCTCGCGGCGGCCGTGTCATTGCAACTGGTCGAGCACCGCAGCGGTGGCCGCTACGGCTTGGGCGCACTCGGCGCACCCATGGTCGGCGACACCGCCATCAGCGCCATGGTCGAACACCACGCCGCTTTGTATGTCGACTTGGCCGACCCGGTGGCGCTATTGCGTGGGCAGACCAAATCGACTGCGTTGGCTGCGTACTGGCCTTACGCTGCTTACGACCAACCCGGTGCGCTGGGTGCCGAGAAGGTCAGCGAGTACTCGGCCCTGATGTCTGCCTCGCAGCCGCTGATTGCCGAGCAAGTGCTGTCGTCTTACCCGCTCACCAAGCACCGCGTGTTGCTGGACGTGGGCGGCGGCGAAGGCACTTTTCTCAAAGCCGTGGCACCGGCCGCGCCGCATTTGAAATTGATGATGTTCGACCTGCCCGCCGTGGCCGAACGCGCACGTGTCGGCTTGCAAGACGCTGGCCTGAGCCACCGCGCCACCGCTTTTGGCGGCAGCTTCTTCGACGACGCCCTGCCGCAAGGTGCCGACATCGTCACCTTGGTGCGCGTGCTGTTTGACCACAGCGACGAACGCGCCTTGATGATATTGAAAGCCGCGCGCGCCGCGCTGCCTGCCGACGGCACCTTGTTGATCGCCGAACCCATGGCCGGCACGCCAGGGGCCGAGGCCATGGGCGACGCGTACTTTGGCTTTTACCTGCTGGCCATGGGAAAAGGCCGCTCACGCAGCGCCGCCGATTTGACCGCGCTGTTGCATGCCGCTGGCTTTGCCGATGTGAAGTTGCTAGCCAATGACATGCCGCTGCAAACCCAGGTGATGGTGGCGCGCCCGTCGGCCAAGAGCGGCACGCCGTCGGCGCTTTGAGCCGCTCGCGTAAACCCCAAGTCACATTTGTGTAAATTTCAATTGACACTTTAAACAGTCAGCCTAAGATGACACCATGTTGTGCAGTAACCCTCTTTTCTCTATTTCACGCGTCGGCACTTGCTGCCGTCGCGGGGCAGCGAGGTTGAGCGCATGAGCACCATGGCCGTCGTGATGGAAGCACCCGAGAAGCTAGTTTTGAGCCGATTGGCGCTCACGCCCGCCACCGATGAAGACGTGACCGTCGACATCGAGTGGAGCGGCATCAGCACCGGCACCGAGCGCCTGTTGTGGACGGGCCGCATGCCCAGCTTCCCCGGCATGGGCTACCCGCTGGTGCCAGGCTACGAATCGGTCGGCCGCGTTTCCGCCGCAGGCTCACGCTCCGGCG
The DNA here is from genome assembly GCA_031427655.1 of Burkholderiales bacterium. Lineage (GTDB taxonomy): Bacteria > Pseudomonadota > Gammaproteobacteria > Burkholderiales > Burkholderiaceae_C > JANYJJ01. The sequence continues at coordinate 1,069 of JANPNT010000223.1, read as the reverse complement.
GCACGGTCGGCGACCGCGTGTTTGTGCCCGGTGCCAAATGCTTCGGCGACGTGAAAGGCCTGTTCGGCGGCGCTGCAGCCCGCGTCATCTTGCCCGGCGCGCGCACCATCAAATTTGACGAACAACTCGGCGAGCAAGGCGTGCTGTTGGCCCTGGCCGCCACCGCCCACCACGCGCACTCCATGCCCGGCCTGCGCCAGCCCGATCTCATCATTGGTCACGGCGTGTTGGGCCGCATGATTGCCCGCTTGGCAGTGGCCGCAGGTGCCGCCCCCACGGTGTGGGAAACCAATGCCACACGCCGTACCGGTGGCGTTGGCGTAGGTTTTGGCTATGAAGTGATTGACCCCGCAACAGACACCCGCCGCGACTACCAGTGCATCTGCGACGTCAGCGGCGACGCCACATTGCTCGACACCCTGATTGCGCGCTTGGCGCCGGGCGGCGAAGTGGTGCTGGCCGGTTTTTACGACGAGCCCTTGAGCTTTGTGTTTCCACCGGCCTTCATGCGCGAAGCGCGCATTCGCATTGCCGCGCAGTGGCTGCCACAAGACCTGGTGGCCGTGCGCGATTTGATCGACTCAGGCCGCTTGTCACTCGACGGCCTGATTACCCACCGGGCAGACGCCACGCAGGCAGAACAGGCTTACCGCACTGCGTTCAGCGACCCCGCTTGTTTGAAGATGATCTTGGACTGGAGAGCCTGCTCGTGAATACCCCCACCACTACCACCGACAAAGTGGCCACCACGACGCTGAGCAAGGGCACGCCCGTGACCATCATGATGAAGGACCTGCGCGCTGAAGCGGCCGTAGAGCCAGCGCCGGTGTCCACCAGCGGCGTCACCAAAGAAACCCAAATCATTGCCATCTACGGCAAAGGCGGCATCGGCAAAAGCTTCACACTGGCCAACCTCAGCTACATGATGGCGCAGCAGGGCAAGAAGGTTTTGCTGATTGGCTGCGACCCCAAAGCGACACCACCAGTTTGCTGTTTGGTGGCAAGGCTTGCCCCACCATCATCGAGACGTCGTCGAAGAAAAAACTCGCTGGCGAAGCCGTGGCCATTG
>JANPNT010000222.1:0-3341 GCA_031427655.1 Burkholderiales bacterium | reverse complement strand
CCTGACTGCGCAGCCTGCTGCGCCGCTGCTGATTCCGTTCCTGCCTTGCTGAACTCAGCGCGGGGCATTTGAAGCATTCACGTGTCTGCACCTTTGCAGACCTGAAGAAACCAGGTCACCACACCATGATTCATTTTGACTTTGAACGCTTGCGTTCTTTGGGCTTGACGTTTGCGTTGGCGCAACAAGCCGCTTTGATTTTCTCGTCCGATGAAGCCTCCGATTTGCACTTGATGCGCCTGACCGAAGTGCACCGCGACAGCTTGCGGCTGCACGACGGCGAGGATGTCCACCCTGCGCAGGCCACGAACAAACTGTCGCGTCAATTGCTTGATGACGACACCGAGTTGGCGGTCGGTGATTGGGTGCTGGCGTCTGCGCCGTCTGATGTGCAAAGCCCGTTTTCGGTTCACGCCCGTGTACCGCCGCAAACGCATTTGGTCCGGCGCGACGCCGATGGCCGACGCCATGCCGTGGTCAGCAATGTGGACACCGCGCTGCTGGTGATGGGTTTGGACGATGACTTCAATCTGCGCCGCCTGGAACGCTACATCGCTTTGGTGCAGGGCACCGGCGTGGTGCCGGTGATCGTGCTCACCAAAGCCGATGTGATGCTGGACGCGCGCAGCTTGTACGAGCGTCAAAAGGCGGTGCGCGAACGCATCGCCAGCGAGTGGGAAATCTTCTGCGTTGACGCGCGCAATGCCGATACCGCCGTGCGTTTGAACCGACTCACCCGCGCCGGGCAGACCTTGGTCGTGCTGGGCTCGTCAGGTGCTGGCAAGTCAACCCTGACCAACACGCTGCTCAGCCACGGCGGTGGTTCTATTGAGACGACACATCAGCAAGACACCGGGCCCGTGCGAGTACACGACAGCCGAGGCAAGCACACCACCACTTCCCGCTCGCTGCTTCAGTTGCCCAGCGGGGCGTGCGTCATCGACACGCCCGGCCTGCGAGCGCTGCGGCCCGATGCCGATGCCAGTGCGGTCGCCGCCACTTTCGCCGACATCGCGGCCTTGGCCCCGCAATGCCGTTTTCGCAACTGCGCCCACGCCAGCGAACCCGGCTGCGTGGTGCGCGACGGCGTGGACGCCGACCGTCTCAACAACTACCAAAAGCTGCTGCGCGAAGCCCGCCGCGACACCATGAGCGTGCTGGAACGCCAGCAGCAACTGGCCACGTGGAAGGCGCGAGGGCGGGCGGGCAAGGCGCGGGAAAAGATGAAGCGCGAGCAGGCTTGATGGTGTCAGCGCAGCGCAGCCGGGTTGAGCTGTTTCGAGCGGCGTGTCCAGGCCAACAAGCCCAGTCCCAAACCCATCAGCAACCAGGTTGATGGCTCGGGCACGGGCGCGGCGAACGACAGCAAGCCGGCTTCGCTGTAGTTGTTGAAACTGCCGAAATTGGAGCTTCCAGCGGGGTCAAAGTCGATCAGTGACAAACCGAAGCCGCTGGCCCCGGCGAACATGCCGCTGCCGCCGAGGATTTGGTAATCGATGCTGAGTTGACCGCCGAGGTTGAACACGTCGGCGCTGGCGTAACTGCCGCCCACGGTGCCGAACAGGCTGGACGCCAAGTCGATGGTGGTGAACTCGAAGCTGCCGTTGAAGGTGTTGTTTGCGGCGTCCAACGTGAACAGCACGCTGGACACAAAGCTCAGCGGCGAGGCGACCGCCGGGAAGGGCGACTGGTCGATGGAGCCGACCCAGCCGCCGGTGCCGGCCGCTGCGTCAAAAACCGCCAGGTTGCCTTCGCCGCTGTAGGGCACGAAGTAGTCGATGTTGTCGGCGGCTTGGCTTGAAGTTGATGCGAACGGCAAAACAAGGGCGGCGCTGAGCGCCATCCAACGGACCGAGGCGAGCATTGTTTTCATGGCGAGGCTCCAAACAGATTAAGGGGTGGCCCTCGGCTGTACGCAGTCGCCGCCCGTTTGGATGCACACGTTGAAGTGCGCTTCAGCGTGGCGGTGGTGTTCGCCTCAACTTGACCAACGCCAAGCCTTCGTCGCCTATCGTTCCCCAGCGGTAAGCCGCAAACCCAAACTGTTCATACAGCGCCAGCGCGGGCGCGTTTTTGGCGACGGTAGACACCGAGAACATGGCGCCGGCTGCGCGTTGCAACGCATTTGTCAACAACGCCCGCGCCACGCCTCGGCGTTGGTGCGCCGGGTGCACCACCAAACTCGCAATGTTGATTTGCCCTGTCTCGTCGTCGGGGCGCACGCTGATGACGCCGAGCAGTTTTTGGCCGTCGAAGCTGCCCAGGAAGAACTCGTCGCGGGCTTGAATGTCGGCGACGGTTTGTTGCAACGGCGGGAAGTTTTTTACCCCCAGCAGCCGGGCTTCTTGCCCGTAAGCCAGCATCAGCACAAGGTGGATGGCTTTGGCGGCTTCTGGGTCACGGTGGTTGATCACGGTAACGGTGTGGTCGGCTTCAATTGTCATTGCGTGTCATCGCGTCTCATGGCCGGTTTGGCGACGCGAATGCCGAAGCGTTCGCGCTGGCGTCGCGCTGCGAAGGCAATGTCGCGTTCCACCCACTGCTGAAACTTCAAGGCTTCAGCGCCAGGCTCGGTGCGTAAATGCGCCAGCAATGACTCGTCGCAGAGGTGCGCTGTGCCACGTGCGCCAAGCAAGCGGAAGCCATCGGGGTAAGCGACGGACAAGCTGCTGTGGCTGGCGGTGAAGCCGATGATTTTTCTGACATCACGAAGGTTGACCCAGCGGCGGTGCTGCGCATCAGTGATGACTCGCACCGACCTGCCGCGATAGCTGAAGTGCCGACCCTCCACCGGTCCCCAAACTGCCACGCGCAGGGCGTGCCACAGCTCGGCGATCAAGTTCAACGCGGGGTTGGGAATCAGCACGCTGAGGAGCAGGCACAGCGGCACCAGAGCGAACACGTCTTGAGTGCGCCACCCCCACCAGGCCACGCCGCCCAAAACCGCCAAGCGCCAGGCGAGGGTCCATAAAACTTGAGGCATTTGCGGCGTCGGTTGTTCCGCAGTGAGGTCAAGTGCGACGCGCTGCCGCACTGCTTTGCGCCGTATTCCTTTGCGCCGTATTCCTTTGCGCCACATTTCTCCGCTCCAAATTTCGCGCAAGCAAACTCATCGTGACACCCATCAGCCCACCGGCGACCACACCACTGGCATGCGCCATCGGTGCCACCGCAATGTCCCAGCCGCCGGGGTGACTCAGCGGGCCGTTCCACGGGGCCTCAAGCAGCACCTTGGCCAAAACGACGAACAGCGTCGCTCCACCCACGCGGCGTTGGGTGGAGGTGCCTGCAAACATCAAATGCACACACACGATGACCACTCCCGCATGCAGCACGCCCGA
>JANPNT010000221.1:0-9239 GCA_031427655.1 Burkholderiales bacterium | reverse complement strand
TTTTTTCGCAATTTGCGGCTCAAAAACAGCTCTGCTTCGACCGCCTGCGGCCGCTAACTCGATGAACACAGTTCTGTGTTGCGCCATTCAAGTTAACGACCACCGGCCGCCACGCACAACCCGCTGTCCCACAAGTCCAGTTCAGAGCAAACCGACGCGCCGAAAAAATCTGGCTTCGCCCCCATGCGGTTGGCTCAAACGCTGTTCTCGAGACAAGTGAAGTTCAAACGTGATGAGCGGGGCTACAAGTTTGCGTTGGAAGGCGCTGGCCGCAGTCCGCAAGACGGTGTTGCGACGCCCTCGCCTTCATCGGTATCGACTGCTGCGGAGCAACCCAAACCAGTCACAGCGGCTTCCTGCTTGTGTGAACTGATGGACTCTGCGCCTGGCAGCCGCAACGCATTTCGCCAGCTCGCCAGCGTTGAGCGAACTCTGCAAAGCAAAAACACGGCTGCTGCGGAGGGCCTGTTTTTGTTTGATTTGAGCGCAGCCCACCTGAAGCAAGCGCTTCGGCAACTTGACGGCTTGTGGATGGAACCGGCACCGGTTGCATTGGCGGAGTTGCGCAGCAAGCTGGGCGATGCATTGGCAGCGCAAGAGCGACGCGAGGCAGAAGAAGCCGCGCCTTTGCGCGGCAGCTTCAGCCAGATGTCATCGTTCCTGGTTGACGAAAAAATGCAGGTCAGCGTCAGGAACCCGGGTTGGTTGAACTCTTAATTCTCGTTGCCGTAGCTGCGGAACCATTGGCCTAATTCGTCGCGTCAGTCGAAGACGAACCGCACGGCGATGAGGTTGCCGGTGCGAGCCCAGAGTTCGTTGATTAGCGGGTCGTCGAGTTCGCGCCCCCGCAACGCCGCCATGCGCGGCTGCTCAGCTGAATCGGGTGCGTCGCGCAATCACCCCTGAAGTGACATGCGTCGTGAACCTGAAATTCAGCGTGCAGGCGGCATCTCCAGCGGTAGACAGCGGTCAACTGCCGCTTCCAGGTTCACCGGATGCCAGCAGGCCAATGCTTCAAGAGCGCTGCGCACGAGTGGCGGCTGCTGCTCATTGCAACGCGCGCTGGCCTCGGTGCAGCGCGGGGCGAAGGCACAGCCAGGCGATGCACTGGCCAGGTCGGGCGGCGCACCGGCGATGGTCGTCAAAGGCTGACCGCGGTGCTCGGCACCAACGGTGGCGGCGAGCAGCCCGGCGCTGTAGGGGTGGCCAGGTGCGGCCATCAACGCACCGACTTCGCGGTCTTCGACGATGCGACCGGCGTACATCACCGCAACGCGGTCGGCCACTTCGACCGCCGCGCCGATGTCGTGGGTCACGAAGATCACCGCCATGCCGGTTTCGCGCTGCAACTCGCGCAGCAGCAGCAGGATTTGAATTTGCACCGTCGCGTCAAGCGCCGTGGTGGGCTCGTCAGCCCGCAACAGTTGCGGTCGGCAGGCCAGGGCCAGCGCGATCATGGCGCGCTGGCGCATGCCGCCCGACAGCTCATGTGGATACGCGTCGAGGCGGCGTTTGGCCTGTGGAATCTGCACACGCTCCAGCATTTCCAAAGCCCGCGCGCGCGCCGCCGTGGCGTCGAGCGGCTCGTGTGCACGAACGAACTCGGCAATCTGCTGGCCCACGGTGAAGACCGGGTCGAAGGCCGACCCGGCTTCTTGAAAAACCATAGACACCACGCCACCACGGTAGCGCTGCAAGTCGCGGCCTTCGAGTTCCAGCACCTTCTGGCCCGCCACCTCGATGTGGCCGCTGATGCGCGTGCGCCTCGGGTTGTGTAAGCGCAGCAAAGTGCGCAGCGTCACGCTTTTGCCTGACCCCGATTCGCCGAGCAGGGCCAGCGCCTCACCAGCGGCGAGGTCGAAACTGAGGTCGCTGACGGCGTTGACCGTGCGCTCGCCGTTGAACTGCACGCCGAGGTTTTGGACCGAAAGCACAGGCCGCGTCATGCCATGCCCTCATCGAAGTGGCAGGCCGCCCAATGGCCTGGTGTGGTCTGGCGCAGCAGGGGCACTTCAGACGCGCAGCGCGCCTCGGCGCGTGGGCAGCGGTCGCGAAAGCGGCAACCGCTGGGCGGGTTAATGGGGTTGGGCGGGTCACCAGAAAGCGGTGACTTCTGCGTGCGCCGCGCCGGGTCCAGAGACGGCACAGCCGACAGCAGCGCCTTCGTGTAAGGATGGCGGGGTGCGCGGTACAGCGCTTCGACGGGGCCGGTTTCGACAACGATGCCCAGGTACATCACCATGACCCGATCAGCGAGGTAGTGCACCACGTGCAGGTCGTGGCTGATGAAGAGGTAAGTGAGCTGGCGCTCGGCCTTCAGCTCTTGCAGCAGGTTCAGCACCTGCGCCTGCACCGACTTGTCGAGCGCGGCCACCGACTCGTCCAGAAGCAACAAGCGCGGCTCGAACGCCAGCGCACGCGCGATGTTGACGCGCTGACGCTGACCGCCCGACAGTTCATGCGGATAACGCTGCGCAAACACCGAGGGCGCAAGGCCCACGCGCGCCAGCAGCTCGTGGGCACGTTGACGCGCGGCTTGTGCCGACATGCCGTGCACCTGCGGCCCGTAGGCAACTGCCTCGGCCATCGGCATGCGGGGGTTGAGCGAGGCGTAAGAGTCTTGAAAAACCATTTGCAGGTTGCGACGGAAGTCTTTCAGTGCCAGGCCACTTTGCTCGCCGATGGCCTCCCCGTCGAACAAAATTTCACCGGCGTCAGGTTTGATGAGTCGCGCGATCAAGCGCGCCGTGGTGCTCTTGCCGCAACCCGATTCGCCGACCACGCCCAGGGTCTCGCCTTTGGCCACGGTGAAGCTCACGTCATCGACAGCGCGCACTTTTGCGGCATGGCGCTTCAGCCATCCACCGGGCAGCGGGAAATGCTTGCGCAAGCCGGTCACGCTGAGCAGTGGCTGGGCCGGGCCGCCTTTGTCGGGCGAGGCCAGGCTGAAGACCGGGTCGGCGCTCACCGCTTGATGTCCATGGCCGAGCGTATGCCGTCGGCCAGCAAGTTGAAGGCCATCGAAGTGATGAAGATCATCACCCCCGGCAGCGCAGCGAGCAGCGGTTGGCTGTAGATGGCTGAGCGCAGCGTGTTCAGCATCAGTCCCCATTCGGGCTCGGGCGGCTTCACGCCCAGGCCCAGAAAGCTCAAGCCCGAGGCCAAGATCATGCTGACGCTCACCAGCCCTGTGGCATAAACAAACACCGGCCCAAGCACGTTGCCCAGCACATGGCGTCGGATGATGCCCCAGGCGCTGTCGCCTGACAGGCGCGCGGCATCCACATAGTCGAGGTGCCGCACCTGTGTGGTGACGCTTTCGGCCACGCGCACCACCTGCGGTATGAAAACCAGCGTCAACGCAATCATGCTGTTGCTCATGCCCGGGCCCAGCGCCCCGGCGATGGCCACTGCCAGCAGCACCGACGGAAAGGCGTAGAACACATCGAGGGTGCGCATGATGGCCATGTTGACCCAGCCGCCAACGTAGCCCGCCACCAGACCGATGCCGGTGCCAATCACGAACGCGGTGAGCACCGGCACGACGCCGATGACCAAAGACATGCGGCCGCCATAAAGCAAGCGTGTCAGCATGTCGCGGCCAAGCTCGTCGGTGCCCAGCCAGTGGCCAAGGCTGCCCGGCGGCAGCAGGCGCTTGAGCATGCTGGCCTTGTACGGGTCGGCCGGCGATATCCAGGGCGCGAGCAGCGCGGCAGCGACCAGCAACAGCAGCACCGCGGCTGCCGCCATTGCCACCGGGTCGCGGCGGAGCTGGCGCAGTACCAGGGCCCAATAGCTGCGGCCCGGCACCAGCTGGCCGACGACAGGTAGCACCAAGCGATCCCCGCGGAACCGGCTTTGCCGGGGCGCGGGCGTTGCTGCCTGGGGGGAGGTGAGGACGGCGTTTCGAGGGGGGCTCATCTGGCAATGCGTGGGTCGAACCAGGGCTGGAACAAGTCCACCAGCAGATTCAGCACAACAAAAAACATGCACAGCACAAGGATGGTTCCTTGCAGCAAGGGAATGTCGCGCTGGAAAATGGCGGTGTTCAACAAGAAGCCAGTGCCCGGCCAGGCGAACACCGTCTCTACCAAGATGGAGCCGCCCATCAAATAGCCGACCTGCAAGCCCGTGACGGCCAGCACCGTGGGCGCAGCGTTCTTGGCCACATGCCAGAAGATGCGGGTTGCAGGCAAGCCGCGCGCGCGCAGCGAGACGACGAACTCTTGGCTCAGCATGTCGGCCACCAGCGCGCGCACAGTGCGCGTGATGATGCCCATGGGAATGACGCACAACGTGGCCGCCGGTAGCACCAGATGGCGCAAGTGCGCCACATCCCAAGCCCAGCCGTCGGAGTCGCCCGGCCCTGCGCCCATGGCTGGCAGCCAGCCGAGCTTGACCGAGAAGATGATCGTCAGCACCAGCCCCAACCAGTAGTGCGGCACGCTCACGCCAATCACCGACACCGCACTGGCCAACCGGTCCACCACGCTGCCAATGCGATAGCCCGCCAAGGCTCCCAGCAAGCAGCCCAGCGTGACGCCCACCGCAGCGGCCGCGCCGGCCAGCAGCAGCGTGTTGGACACCGCCGCAAACACCTCGGAGCGAACTGCCCGCCCGCTGGCAATCGACTCGCCCAGGTCGCCTTGCAGCGCGCGCGTCAGCCACAGGCCGTAACGCACCGGCAGCGGCCGATCCAAACCGTAAGTGGCTTTCAGCGCGGTGATGACCTCGGCCGGTGCATCGGCCGGGGCAATGGCGTTGAGCGGATCGCCCGGCGCGATGTAGACGAGCAGGAAAGACACCATCGTCACGCCCAGCGCGATGGGAATGGTGGCGAGCAGGCGCTTGATCAAATAGAGAAGCATCGAGGGCTTAAGCGCGTGAAAAAGCCGGCTCGGCTGACACAACGCGAGCCGGAGTCATCACCCTATTGACCAATGGTGGTGAGGTCTTGAAACCAGTGCTGCGCCTGCACAAACTGCTTGACCTTGGGTGACAGCGCGTGCGGGTTGGTGTCATGCACGACCCACAGCATCAGCGCGTCGTCAACCATGCGCTGGTGCACGTAGGCCAGCAACGCGTCTTGCTTCTTCGCATCGAAGCTGCCCTTGATTTGATCGATGGCTTCGTTGACCTTGGGGTCGTCATAGCCACCCCAGTTCACGCCGTTGGGTGCGATGTACTTGCCGTAGGCAAAGCGCGTAAGCGCATAGAACGGGTCGGCGGTGACGTAGCCCAAGTTGATGCCGGTGATGCCCTTGCCCGCGTTCAAATCGCCCTTCGCACCGTTGCGCCAGTGCAGGTAGAGATTCTCGAGCTCAACAACCTGGAACTCGATCTGGATGTTCACCTCGGCCAAACTTTGCTGGATGAATTCGTTCATCGGCAATGACAGCATTTGCCCGGTGCCGCCTTGCGCAATGATGATCTTGGCCTTCAGCGGTTTGTCTTTCGTGTAGCCGGCTTGCGCCATCAGCGCGCGCGCTGCAGGCAGGTCGTACTTCAGGTCGAAAGCGGGCTTTCCAAACCAGGGGCTGCTTTTGTCGAGCTGGCCCTTGGCGACAACCGCCTGACCGCCCAGCAGTTTGACGATCGATTCACGGTCGACCGCCAAGTTGGCGGCCTTGCGCACGCGGATGTCGACCCACGGTGAACCTGGCTGGGTGCTGAAGTGGTAGGGCCAAACATGCGGCGTGACGTTCTGCACGATGCGGTGTTTGCTGGCGGTGAGCTGCGGCACCATGTCGGGCGGCGGTGTCTCAATCAAATCGACCTGACCGTTGAGCAGCGCGTTGGCACGCGTCACCGCGTCGGGAATCGGCATGAGCACCAGTCGATCGGTTTTGGGAATGCGCGTTTTGTCCCAGTAGGCGGCGTTTTTCACCAGCTCGGCGCGCTCGCGCGGCACCAGCTTGTCGAGCTTGAAGGGGCCGGTGCCCGAAGGCTGCATCGCCACTTTCGCCCAGTCTTTGCCCAGCTTGTCCCACTGCGCCGGGCTGCCGACGAGGAACCACGGCAGTTGATAAGGGAACAGCGCGTCGGTGTCTTTGGTGGTGATGGCCACCGCGTAGTCGTCGAGCTTTTTGTACGACGCAATTGATGGGATGCGCGGCTTGACCTGGGCGGCCTGCTTGGCATCGAACTGCGGCGACTTGTCGTTGAGCACCTTGTCAAGGTTCCACACCACCGCGTCGGCGTTGAAGTCTGAGCCGTCATGGAACTTCACGCCTTTGCGCAGCTTGAAGGTCCAGACCTTGGGGTCGGTGGCGTCGACTTTCCATTCGATGGCCAGCCCCGGGATCAGCTTGCCCGGCCGAGCGCTGATGTTGGCTTCCCAAGCGATCAATGGGTCATAAATGGTGTGGCCCGTGAATTGGTAGGCACCAGCGCCGCGATCTGGCTGGCCCGTGGTCAGCGGTATGTCGGCCATCGAGATGCCGTAGCGAACCACGCTTTCGGCGAACGAAGGCGCAGACAGCAGCAGCGCTGCGATGGGCAACAACGCGCGCAGCGGTGATATCCAGTAAGGCATGCAGATCTCCAAAGTAAAACTGACCTGTCTATTGCACGCCCCGTGCCAGCCAACGAGCGTAGCTCGGTGAGGATGCGCCCGACGTTGTCCACGGCGGTGTCGATCATCCTGCCGATGCCTTGGCACTTGACAAACAGAACGGGTTGCGTCTCGACTCACTTGCTAGGCCAGAGTGTGTCCATCTTCAAAGCCACCAACAGCGAACCCACCTCGTCGTGAATTTCGCGCGCGATGCGCGTGCGTTCCGCCTCGCGCACGGCCTCCAGGTGGTGGGCCAGGTCGCACAGTTCGCGCGTGCGCTTGGCTACACGGCCTCCAATTCTTCGCAGCTGCGTCGCAGCCGCTTGTCGGAGTGCCTGCGTTCGGTGATCTCAACGAAGGTGACCACGGTGGCCTCCAACTGGCCGTGATCAATCACCGGACAGCGGCTGTATTCAGTCGGGAACGCACTGCCATCGGCGCATCACAGCACCTCGTCGTCAATGCGACAGGGCAGAGGGCAGTGAAAGGCGTTGAAGGGCGTTGAAAGGCGTTGAAAATAGCGCAGTCGCGTCCACGGTAATGGCGACCGTCGGAATGCGAATGGTGAATCAGCTCGTGCATGTTTTGCCCAAGCACCGTTTCAGTGCACTAACCCAACATGTGTGCGCCGCCCGGTTCACAAACGTGCACTCCCGTCCGTGTCGATACCGAAAATCCCCTCCCCGGTGCTTTGTAGTAGCAGGGTCAGGCGATAAGAGGCAGGAATCATGCGAACAGTGGCCACAAGCCGCATGCCAGCGTACCAAGCCGTGCACACGTCAAGCGCTTCACGTCGGCTGTGCTGAGCTGGGCGCGTCTGCGGCTTGCGTTACTCCAGCGAGGTGCGCGCGGCCCGAGACTTCACAAAATCGGCACGCCGGTTTTCGCTTGCAACTCTTCACGCGTCACGCCTTCGGCCAACTCAACCAGCTTCAAACCTTGCGGTGTCACGTCGAGCACCGCCAGGTCGGTGATGATGCGGTCGACCACGCCCACACCGGTCAGCGGCAAGGTACAGCTCGGCACAATTTTCAGGTCGATGCTGCCGTCTTTCTTTTTGGCCACGTGCTCCATGAGCACCAGCACGCGGGCCACACCGGCCACCAAATCCATCGCGCCGCCCATGCCCTTGACCATCTTGCCGGGGATCATCCAGTTGGCCAAATCGCCGCTGGCGCTGACCTGCATCGCACCCAGAAAACTGAGGTTGATCTTGCCGCCGCGAATCATCGCGAAGCTTTGCTCCGAGCCAAAAATGCTCGAGCCGGGGATGGTGGTGACGGTTTGTTTGCCGGCGTTAATGAGGTCGGCATCCACTTCGTCTTCAGTCGGAAACGGGCCGATGCCGAGCATGCCGTTTTCGCTTTGCAGCCAGACCTCGATGTCGGGCGCCACGTGGTTGGCCACCAGCGTTGGCAGGCCAATGCCGAGGTTGACGTAGAAGCCGTCTTGCAATTCTGTGGCAGCGCGAGCGGCCATTTGGTCGTGGGTCCAGGACATATGTTCTTTCGGAATTTTCTAGAAATTGAGGTGCACCCAAAAGCCCGTTCGCACTGAGCTAGTCGAAGTGCCGCAGCCGCAAAGGTGGGACTTCGACAGAAGCAGCCCGAACGGGGTGGGTTATGTCGCGAAAGCGAAGGCCATTCCTAAGCGGCCACAGCGGCGGTCACCGTCCGCTTCTCAATGCGCTTCTCAGGCGTCGCGTTTAACACAATCCGGCTTACGTAAATGCCCGGCAAATGCACGCTGTCGGGATCGAATGAACCGGTCTCGACAATCTCCTCCACTTCCACCACCGTGACCTTGCCCGCCATGGCCACGGCCGGGTTGAAGTTGCGAGCGGTGCGGCGAAAAATGAGGTTGCCGCTGCGGTCGGCTTTCCAGGCTTTGACCAGCGACACCTCGGGCAACAAGGCGCGCTCCATCAAGTAAACCTCGCCGTCGAAGTCGCGGGTTTCTTTGCCTTCGGCCACCAACGTGCCCACGCCGGTTTTGGTGAAGAAGGCCGGAATGCCCGCGCCACCGGCACGCAGCTTTTCGGCCAGCGTGCCTTGGGGTGTGAATTCCAATTCGAGTTCACCTGCTAAATACTGCCGCTCAAATTCTTTGTTCTCGCCCACATAGCTGGAGATCATTCGCTTGATTTGGCGCGACTCCAACAGCAAGCCCAAACCGAAGCCGTCAACCCCGGCGTTGTTTGAAATCACCGTCAGGTTTTTAACGCCAATGTCGCGCAGAGCCGCAATCAATGCCTCGGGAATGCCGCACAAACCAAAGCCGCCCACCGCCATCAATTGGCCGTCTTTGACGATGTCTTTCAGCGCGGCAGCGGCGCTGGGAAATACTTTATTCATGCGTTCAATCTCCAGATCTAAAAGTCAATCAAAGCGCGCAACGCATCGGGCAAGGGCGCCGACTTTTTGCGCGGAAAGTCTGTCCACACGGTGGTGGCACCGCCAGATGCATGAATCACGCCGGGCATGTCCACCCGCTCTAGCGTGGCGTAGGTGTCAAAGCTGCTGCGCCCGGCACCGGCGACGTACATCTTCGCCAACACATCGCCGGGGTACTCCAACTGGATCAAAAAATTGCAGAACGCATTGATGATGACGATGCCTTCGCCGTCTTTGTTCAACGGCAAGCCAATGCTACGCGCCCACTCAATGCGCAGCGTTTCCAAGTA
>JANPNT010000220.1:0-3681 GCA_031427655.1 Burkholderiales bacterium | reverse complement strand
CGACCTTGTGGCACCGGTAGTTGCCCGTCGATACGAAGGTCTCACGCACCCAGGTGGCACCGCCGTCGCGCGTGACATGCAAGCCGCCGAAGTCGTTGTCGGCCGAGACGCGTCCAAAGCCGACGCCGGCAACCAGGATGTGCTTCGAGTCGAACGGATCGACGGCAATGCACCCGATGCGCGTTGGCACGCCCGTCTTTGCCGACAGCGCCCAGGCCCGCCAGCTCGCGCCGCCATTGGTCGAGCGGTAAACCCCGTTGCCGGGATAAGAATCGGCCGACAGGTTGGCTTCGCCGGTGCCGCAATACAGCGTGGCCGGGTGCGAGGGGTCGATGGCGAGTGCGCCGATCTGCAGTGGGCCCTTGGCGCGCCACTTGAGCGCCCAAGAACGGCCTGCGTTGCTGCTGGCCCAGACACCGCCACCCGCCGCGCCGATCCAGAGCCGGTCCGCGTTTGCCGGATCGCATACGAGCGCGGTGCAGCGCCCACCTATGTTGGTTGGGCCGGCGAGCTGCCAGTTCATCGGCGCAGCGGTTACCGCCAGCGTGCGTTCGACGCGCCTGCGCTCCGTGTCGAGGCGGTGCAGCGGCGCCTCGCGCAGCGGCCAAGTGACGCGCGCCCGAAACCAAGCGGTGCGCTTCTTGTGGAGGGTCACTCGTGGCGACGTCCGCCCCGGAGTGCGTGCCTTGTGCGGCCCGGGCCGCAACTCGACCGCGTCATCCGCCTCGGCTTTCCTCGAAGCCTTCTTGCCCTGCGCCATGGTGGTGTCTCCCGTTGCCTCTTGTCGAATGCCGGTGGACTCGGCTACGAAGTCAGTCGCGGCGGGAGCGCTTTCGCCAAGCTCGGAAAGCCAGGACACCGACGACCGGTATCAGAAAGAGCAGGAACTCGAAAGCGCCCGATCCACCATCGGGCGAGATCCCGAAGATTCTCTCGATGAAGTCCATTTGTGCTCCTGTCTTGCGGAGCGAGGCTGCGTCGAGCCTGGTCGACGCCTTCGCTACTGCAATCTATTCTCGGCCGCTTACGGCCTCTGCACTATCAGCAAACTTAGGGATGCGCTCGCGGGCCTGCATTGGTGAAGCCTGAGCGGCGGAGGGGGTCACGGGAGCCCGCGGTCTGCGCGCAGCGCGGACAAGGGCAAGGAGCCCCTACTTGAGCGGCCTGTAGCCGGCAGGCGCCATTCGCCGAAGCGGCGTCCGCGCCAGGACCAAGCTCAGCAACATTGATGATGTGCCCTCCGTATTCGCCCGTCTATGATTTGGCATTGCCCTGCAATCAGCAGCCTGCCGGAATCGAATGGTATGAGGCTGCAATTGCACGCGGCGACGTTCCGTCGCCGGACCACCATGCTTGGTTCCGGTTCCGGTTCCGGTTTCGTCCGTCCGTCCTGGATTGTTTGATGACGTTCGCGCCCCGCAGGGAAGTGCGATGTTTCGCTTGGATCGGGTGACCTGGTTGCAACGTCTCAAGCGAGGTCCACGGACCACCGCAGAAGGAAGAAAGTGGCCTCCTATGCTGAGCACGACCGCAAAGAACTGGCACCGATTCTCTATGGCGCTCACTGCATTGCTTGTCAGCGCTGTGTGCGCCGCCGCACCTGTTCCCTGCGAAGGCCCACTGGAACATGTCCAAGCCCCGTATAGCGTGAGCTGCGCAGGCAAGAGCGAGTGCCTCACATCGGACCAACTCGAGATCAAGCCAATCGACAGCAGTTCGAAACCGTTGGTGGCCTTGTGCTTGCGTTTGGGCCTCGACGACAAGCTGATGGTTCGCCTTGACCTCTATCGCGCGCCGACAACTTCCCAGGTACCGATGTCATATCCATTGGCGCCGATAATCGAACGGTGGCTGCGCGACGCTCAACTTGGCGCGGCGCTGCGCTCTGCAAACCGGGCGCGCCTGCCGATAGACGTGGTCCTGGTAGACAGCACGCAGGCGCACTACGAGGTTCCTCTCGTCTTCGACTTGTCCTCGCTTTGGAGCAATGGGTCGCTCCCGCTGAATATCAGTGAGGTCAGTTGCAACCCATGCAAGTTCGACGATCTCGTCAGCGTCTCCGTCCCGGATCTGGCGACTTGGAAGTTGGTTACCAAAGCAGACCCCGCGAAGTTGTCGATCGTGCTTTCAGGAACGCGACTACCCGGGATCACGCCTACCGTGTCGACCATAGAGGGCAAGGGACAGTTGGGATTTAGGCTGCAACGCTTCGGCGACAAGCCAGAAAGCGTCAGCGCGTGGAACGTGATCCTCCGGAGCGCCTTGGCGGGAGACTCGCACTTCACCGTTGGACTCGCCGACGACAAGGGCGTACTGGTCACTTCGGAGAAGGGAGGCGAGTTCGCCGTTGCGAACAAGTCGAACCGCCTCGGGTACACGATTGTGTTCGGCATTGCACTCCTGCTGGTCCTCTACGTGATCGGGCACAGAACCAGTTGGGAGTGGGTCCGCGACTCCTACGGAATTCCGGACAACCTCGTACCTGCCAACAGTCGCTCCTTCAGTCTCGGCCGATGCCAGATGCTCTGGTGGACGTTGATCGTCGCCGTGTCATGGTTTGCCATCGGATACGCGACTGGCGACTGGGTGAGCATCAACGAATCGTGCTTGATCCTCCTCGGCATCAGCGTCGGTACCGCAGTGGGTGCCGTGGCAGCGACACCCGACAACGTGGCTCGTCTCGTCAAGGCCTACGCGGACGCCAAGATAGCGGCAAGCGGGAACGCCGCCGACCCAGCGCTAGTTGCTGCGAAGGCAGCAATCACTGGCGACGCCCAAATTCGAACAAGGAATCCGTTGGCAGATTTGCTGTCCGACTACGGCGAAAGCGCCGGCCTGCACCGCCTGCAAAACGTGGCCTTTACGGTCATTTTCGGGGGCTGGTTCGTATGGCTCGCATTCAGCGAAGGCGCGATGCCAACCTTGTCCAACATGATGCTGACGTTGATGGGAATCAGCGGTTCGGCCTACGTGGGTTTCAAGCTTGCGGGCAAGTAGCCCGACAAATGGAGACAACCAGCATGACTCTCACATTTCGAACGCTCGTTGGCACGACCGTATTGATCTCTATGCTCGGATGCGCCTCGGTCTCCGTGCAGAAGCTCGACCGCTCGACCGGCAAGGTTGTCGATGGTGCAGCTGAAGGGCTACGCTTCTATCTGCCCCGACCGTACGTTTCAGTCTTCGAGCCGTTCGTCATCTCCAGCGAGGTCTTCCTCGCGCGAGGAGAACTTTCACCGGACAGCACCTATGTGTTGCTCACTCAGGTGCCCACTGGGCTGGCGGCAATCATCAACGAAGATCTTGCCAAAGGCCGGCAAACAAGCATGGGTGACCTCAAAGTCGATGCGACTCAGGTGCGCGTCGCCGAGCGAGGTGGCGCTGCGCAAGCGGCCGCAGTCCCCACTTCGCCGGCAAGCGCCGCCAGCTCGCCAGAAGCGAGCAAACCGGACGTCAAGTCAGGAATCCTGAACTACAAGGCTACCAACGACAACGGCGCCTATGCGATGACGCCGCAGCCACGCTACTTCAACATCCTCTGGCTGCCCGATTTCGACGAGCAGTACGTCGTTTCCGCCAAGGCTGGGCTTGGCAATGCTGGCGTCGTCATTGGATTTGGCCAAGGTTGGAGTTTGCAGTCCCTAGATGCCACGGTAGACAACTCGGCCATCGTGAAGCCGC
>JANPNT010000219.1:0-2529 GCA_031427655.1 Burkholderiales bacterium | reverse complement strand
GCACCCATGGCGCCTGCCTCAGTGGGCGTGGCGACTGCCGTGTTGATGCCCGGCAGTCCGCCCATGCTGCCCAACACCGCGAAGATCAAAATGGCCGACGGGATGATGCCGCGCAAGCACTTTTTCCAGAGTGCCCACCCGTCCAATGTGCGCGCTTCTTTGGGCACGCCGGGAACAAAGCTGGGCCGAAAGCGGCTCAGAAAAAACGTGTAAACCGCGAATATCAACACTTGGAGAATCGACGGGCCCCAAGCGCCTTTGTACATGTCGCCCACCGATTGGCCTAGCTGGTCGGCCATAACCACCAAAACCAGCGAGGGCGGCACCAATTGCGTGATGGTGCCCGACGCCGCCAGCACGCCGGTGGCATATCGCATGTTGTAGCCGTAACGCATCATCACCGGCAGCGAGATCATGGTCATGGCGATGATTTGCCCCGCCACCGTGCCGGTGATGGCACCCAAGATGAAGCCCACGATGATGACGGAGTAACCCAAGCCGCCGCGCACTGGGCCAAAAAGCAGGCCCATGGAGTCGAGCATGTCTTCGGCTAAACCGCACTTCTCCA
Source organism: Burkholderiales bacterium (assembly GCA_031427655.1). Taxonomy (GTDB): domain Bacteria; phylum Pseudomonadota; class Gammaproteobacteria; order Burkholderiales; family Burkholderiaceae_C; genus JANYJJ01. The sequence continues at coordinate 1,961 of JANPNT010000219.1, read as the reverse complement.
GAATCGCGCCCATCAGCGAGAAGAAGGGAATGGCGAGCAGCAACTCGTTGGACAAAATGCCGAATACGTTCAGCGGCAAGGCGCTCATGAACTGAGGCGCGAACCAGCCCATCTGGATGGCGATGAAGCCCGACAGCAAGCCCAGCGCTGACAGCGAAAACGCCACCGGAAAACCAATCAGCATGATCAAAATCAGCCCCGCGAACATCAGGGGCGCGAAAGTCTCCATGCTCATTGCAGCGGTCTTTCATAGTGCACGTCGAGGTCGTATTTGCCTTGCAGCCAAGCCACTCGCTTGATGAGTTCAGACAGTCCTTGCAAGATCATCAAGGCGAAGCCCAGTGGCAGCGTCAACATCGCGGGCCAGCGCAGCAAGCCGCCTGCGTTGCTCGACATCTCACCCGACTGGTACATCTTCATGAACAGCGGGAATGAGTAATACAACATCATCGCCATGACTGGCAGCAGGAAGAAGACGATGCCGAAAATGTCGATCAGTGCCTGGGTTTTGCCCGAGTAGCGACCGTACAAAACGTCAACGCGCACGTGCTCGTTCACTCGAAAAACTTGAGCTGCGCCAAACATGACGCACACCGCAAAGAGGTACCACTGAATTTCGATGAAGCCGTTAGAGCTGTAGTCGAAGGCGTAGCGAACCACCGCGTTGGCGCAGCTGATCAAGCACGACGCCAAGACCGCCCATTTGGCAATGTTGCCGAATTGATCGGTCAGCGCATCGATGCCCTTTACCGCTTTAAGCAAAAAAAACACGGCGCTTCTCCGGTAAAAATGAGGCGGCGAAAGCGCGATTGCGCTTTGGTCACAGCCGTGTATGAGACACGAGGTGCCAGGTTGATACAAGGCGGGAAATCGCTAGGAATCGGATCCACCACGAGGCGCGAGGTGCCAGTTCTGCGGCCGCGTCCGATCAGGCGCAGACACCAGCCTTGTACAGCTTGCCCGAGCGCGTTCCTGATCGGCAAAACGCCAGCACCGGGCCGGGCAGGGTGGTCAGCAATTTCGCAAATTCTGCGATCTCGCCGCCGGTTTGAAAGCCGGGATCGACCGGCAAAAAAGCGTAGCTCAAACCGGCGGCTTGCGCGGCTGCTTGCATGGCGGCATTGGTGGGTTGGTCGTCGCCACCTTCAAAGTCGGGGCGATTGTTGATGACGCTTCTGAAGCCGTTGGCTGCTGCCCAGACCATGTCGGCGGGCTCCAACTGCGCGGTCACGCTGACTTGAGCCGAGAGGGTTTGCAGGTGCGGTGTGTAGCTCATGTGCGGTCCTTCGTTCAACGGCTCAGTGCGGCTTTCACGGCAGCCGACACCAAGCCCATGTCGGCCTTGCCAGCCAGCTTGGTTTTGACCGTGCCCATGACCTTGCCCATGTCGCCGGGGCCGGTGGCACCGAGTTCTGTGACGATGGCGTTGACCGCAGCGGTGACTTCATCGGGGCTCATGCGCTGCGGCAAATACGCCTCCAGCACTTTCAGCTCAAATGCTTCTTTCTCGACCAAGTCCAAGCGGTTGCCTGCGGTGAATTGGGTGATGGAGTCTTTGCGCTGCTTGATGAGTTTGTCTACGATGGCCACCACCGCCGCGTCGTCGAGCACGATGCGTTCATCGACTTCGCGCTGCTTGCAGGCGGCCAACAAACCGCGAATTGTCAGCAAGCGGTCTGCGTCCTTCGCGCGCATGGCGGTTTTCATGTCTTCTGTGATTTGGTCTTTGAGGCTCATACCGACCCTTTTGATGACTGGATTTGGACCATAAAAAACTGCCGAAAAAAACCACCAAAAAAAAGCCCACGAGACGCGCGGGCTTTTTTTAATACTAGAGGCGCTGAAAAATCAGAACATCTTCTTGGGGAGCTGCATGCTGCGAACGCGCTTGAAGTGGCGTTTTACGGCGGCTGCTTTTTTGCGCTTGCGCTCGGCGGTGGGCTTTTCGTAAAACTCACGGG
>JANPNT010000218.1:0-3376 GCA_031427655.1 Burkholderiales bacterium | reverse complement strand
CAACACCCGCCAGCCAGTGGCCACCACGCGGCCACCTTCGCCGGTGGCGGAAGACACATCGAGTGTGCCGCCAATGTTGACTGTTCCCGCCGTCATGTCGCCCATCAGCATGATGACACCCGCCACATTTTGCACGGTGCGCGCTTGGATGATGCCGGTATTGTTGACCATCGCCGTACTGAGTGCGTTGGCAGCTTTGGCCGACATGAACACTTGCCCGCCATCGGCCTGGATGAGTTGTTTGTTCTCGGCCAGCGCGTTGAGTGCGCCTTGGTCGATGCTGTAAGAAAGCAAGGAGCCGTTGTTGAGGGTGAGAGTGACTTTGTCGCCTGCAGCGAGCAGTGCGGTGCCGAGGGTGGCGCTGATCACGCCTTCGTTGCGCACTTCGGGGGCGAGCAGCGCGATGTAGCCGCCTTGTGCGGCGGTGAGGGTGCCCTGGTTGATGACAGACCCAGCCGTGCCGCCATTGCTGAAGCTGTGTTTGCCTGCGATGAAATCGGCGTCGCTGAGGCTCAGGGTGGAGGCGACCAAGCCGCCGACGTTGACTTGAGAGCCTGCACCGAACAGCACGCCGTTGGGGTTAAGAACGAAGACTTGGCCGTTGGCACTCAAGCTGCCTAGAATTTGACTGGGGTCTTGGCCGAGCACGCGGTTCAACGCGATGGCCGTGGCGTTAGGCTGATTGAAGCGCACCGCTTCATTGGTGCCGATGTTGAAGCTCTGCCAATTGATAGCGAGGTTCTGGCTGCTTTGGGTGATGGTGGTGTTGACGCCTGCCTGGGCAATGCTGCCGGTGCCCGCGCTGACTTGCCCACCGTTGGGCCCGGCCAAGGCCATCGGCCCGAGCAAACCACTGGCGGTGAACGCCAAGACCGCCGCCATCAGCTTGCGCCCCGATTTGGCTTTGCCATGCCCTTTGGCATTCTCGGCAACCGCTACCCAAGCATTCAGTACCTGGCTCCAAACCAAACGGTACATACGGTTCATCGAGGCGTGATTTTTCATAGGTTCCCCTCTTTTAATATCTCTGTTTTCTTCTGCCGACACTTTCCACCCACGTCTGAACCTGCCGGGCTCAGCAATTTTGCCGATGACGACGTGCAGGCCAAGCGGGCAGGAACGCACAGTCTAAGCCCGCCAACGGCACTGGATATAGGTAACTTCCCTTGTAGGAGGCTGAAGCGGCTGGTCAAGGCGCCCAAGGCAGACACCAGCGCCGCAAGTTCTCCAGAAACATGCCCGCCACGCGTTGCGCGTTCCCATCGGAATGCCCGGCGGAATGGGGGGTGAGAATGACGTTGTCCAGTGCCCACAGGGGCGAGTCGGTGGCCAGCGGTTCATGCGCGAACACATCAAGGAAGGCCTGGCCGAGTTGACCTGAGCCCAGCGCGGCGATCAGGTCGGCCTCCACCACCACTTCGCCACGCGCCACGTTGATGAGGCCTGCGCCGCGCGGCATCAGTGCCAGGGCGCGAGCATCGACCAGGCGGTGCGTCTGGTCGGTGAGCGGGCAGGCCAGGATCAGCCAGTCGGTCTGGGGCAGCACCGTGGCGACGTCGGCAAAAGCCACCATGCGCACGCCATCCTCAGTCTGCCCTGAAGCGGAATGCCGCACCACGATCAACCGCATGCCCAGCAAGCGCAAGAAGCCCCCGATGCGCTGGCCAATCGGCCCCCAGCCGATCAGCACCGCCGTCTGGCCGGCCAGGTCTCGGGGGGCCGTGCCCCAAACGAGGGGTGCCCAGGTGCGCGCTTTTTGCGCGGCCATCAGTTGCGGAAATTTTCGCGCCAGCGCCAGCAAACCGGCCAGCGCCGTTTGCGCCACCACTTCGGCGTTGGCCCCCGAGGAGGTGCAAATCTCCACCCCGCGCGCACGCAGATCGGTGTAAATCGGTCGATCCAGTCCGGCCGAGTGAATGTGCACCCATTTCAATGCGGTCGATTGCCGCAACACCGTGTAGCAGGCCAGCAGCTCGGGCGCCACCTCGTGCTTGGTGGAGCGGCCGGTCACATCGCGTGAAATGAAGGCGATGTCGGTGTCAGTGCGCCCCAACGCCACGGCGGACTCGATGCTGACCAGCTCATAGGGGCGCGTGCCCATCACCTCGGCAATAGCGGCTTGGTGCTGGCCCAGCGCCTGCTCGGACAGCAAAATACGCACGGGATGGCCCACTGAATTCACCACAACGGCAGTCACTCCGCGGTCGCGCCCGACTCGATCACAACGACTTTCCATTTTTCGTATTCGCGCTGAACGAACTGGGCAAACTGCGCCGGGCTGCCGCCCACCGGGTCGGCGCCTTCCTTGATGAGCTGTGCCTGCACGGTGGGCACTTCCAGAATTTCATTGACGGCCTTGTTCAGCGTAGTCACCACCTCGGCCGGTGTGCCCTTGGGCGCGAAGTAGCCCATCCATGACCCGGCCTCAAAACCGGGGAAACCGCTGTCGGCCACGGTGGGCACCAGGGGCAGGGAGCGCGAGCGCTTGAGGCTGGTGACGGCAATCGCCCGCAGGCTGCCCGTGCCAATGTGCTGAATCACCGAGGGGATGGTGGCGAACATGAACTGAACGCGACCGGCCATCAAATCGCGCAAAGCCTCGGCGCCCTTGTAAGGCACATGGGTGGCCTCAAAGTTGGCGCGCTTGGCCAGCACAAAACCCGAGAGATGCGAGGAGGTGCCGATGCCGGTGGACGAGTAGTTCAGCTTGCCTGGGTTGGCCTTGGCGTAGGCCGTGAACTCCTCCAGATTCTTGACGGGCAGCGAAGGGTGAACCACCAGCACATTGGGCACGTCGGCAATCTGCACCACGGGCACCAGATCGGTCAACGGGTTGTAGGGCAGCTTGCCGTAGAGCGTGGCGTTAACGGCCATCGGCCCAACCGAGTTGACGATCAGGGTGTAGCCATCGGGCGCGGCGCGCACCACCAGCTCGGTGCCGATATTGCCGCCACCGCCGGGTTTGTTGTCGATGAGAAAGGGTTGTTTGAGTTTTTCTGTCAACTGTTGCGCCACCAGCCGCGACAACATGTCGGTCGTGCCGCCTGCGGTGAAGGCGACGACCACGCGCACGGGTTTGGCGGGGTACGCCGGTGCTTGAGCGCCGACGATCGTCGCGCAGGCCATCAGCGCCAGTCCGAGGGTCGGGGTCACCCAATACTTGAGGTTCATGGCATCTCCAGAGTGTCGCGGGGTGGAAGGGCTGGCTTCCCGCCTGCGCGGGAACGACAAAACTTCAGGTCTTGTAACTCGGGTCCATGCGATCGAGCTTGCGCAACAGCGCGGGCCATTCCATCAGGCCGTAGGGGCGGCGCGTGCTGGGTTGGTAGTTGTTCCAGGTTTCTTCCAAAATCGGCGCGGGCACCTTCACCAGCGG
>JANPNT010000217.1:0-21166 GCA_031427655.1 Burkholderiales bacterium | reverse complement strand
GAATCTGATGCCATCGCGCACGTGCGCGCGAGCCACGGGAGTTTAGGCGCGCCGCAGCAACGCCCATTCAGCCCGGGTCTCAGGAAACCCTGTAAAGCTTTGTTGCGAGCACCCCCTGAACCCTGTGCAAGCCTTCAGCACTGGCCTCGACGCGCCGATAACCGCAAACCATCCTTACTTTTTGCGCCACGTGTTCAAGCTTTTCAGCCTTTTAGTCCTGTTTGCGCATCTGCTGGGCACCTGCGTGGCGCTGGGTGCCATCGTGGCGACCGACCTTCGCTTGCTGGGCCGACTGGCGCAGGCGCGCGTGCGCATTGCGCCGCCCAACCCGTTTGTGATGCGGCTCATCAGCGTGGCGCTGGCGGTGCTTTACGTCTCAGGTGCCTGCTTGGTGTGGATCGGCTGGAGCACTGACCCGGCCTGCCTGACCAACCCGAAGCTGCAAGGCAAGTTGATCTTGGTGCTGCTGCTGAGCCTGAACGCGCTCGTGTTGCATCACATCACTTTCCCTGGTTTGGCGAGAGGTCGCCGCGTGGCGCGCTGGAAGCCGCGCGACTTCCTGCGCGTGGCGGTGCCGGTGGCGTTGTCGAACGCGCTGTGGATGTACTGCGCTTTCCTCGGCATTGCCCGGCCCTGGAACCACACCGTGGGGCTGGAGTTTGTGTTGGGAACGGCCGCTGCCGTGTTTGGCATGGCTTTGGCAGGTGTGAGCCTGCTGTTGGCCGTGGCGGCGCAAGACCGCACGGGGCGCGAGCCAGGTCGGAAGCCGGGTCTTGTAGATGCGATGAAGCGGCAGATGGCGTGGCTGGCGGGAGCTTTGCGGGTTTGACTTTCCGGGTTTGAACTTTTGGGCCCCAGTCGGCGGGTGCATTCCCGATCTTGGACAATGTGGGCATGATGTCAATTGCACCACCCATGACCGCCCTGGCCCCCAGCTTTTCCACCGCCGACTTCCGTGCCGCTTTGGGCACCTTTGCCACTGGCGTGACCATCGTCACCGGGCGCGACGCCAACGGCGAACGCGTGGGCCTGACCGCCAACTCGTTCAACTCGGTGTCGCTGACCCCGCCGCTGGTGCTGTGGAGCCTGTCGCGCCAAGCGGGCTCAATGCCTGCCTTCACGCGCGGATCGCACTACGCCATTCACATCTTGGCGGCCGACCAACGCGAGCTGGCCGAGCGTTTTGCGCGCCGCGATGTTGATCGATTTGCGGGCCTGGAGTTTGGCGAGGGCGCGGGCGGCGCGCCCATCTTGCAGGGCGTGGCGGCGGTGTTTGAATGCTTCAACCGCAGCCAATACGAGGAAGGCGACCACATCATTTTTGTCGGTGAAGTAGAGCGTTGCCAACGCCGCGAAGGTGCGCATCCTTTGATCTATCACGGCGGCAAGTTCTTCACCGAGCTACCGCTGTAACAGGCTCAGCTGCGGGCTAAATTTGGTGCGCGTTCAATCCGCTGCGCGGCGCTGATAGGACCGTTTCAGGTCGGCGGTTTGTGCTTCCGACAGCGGCACCATCGGCAACGACGGTGACGCCATCAGCGGCGAGTCGTCCCGGCTGGCCATGAGCAGGGCGAGCTTGGAAACGGCGGCGCGCAAGTCGGTCAACTCATCGGCGCGCCACACCCGCACGCTGCCAATTTGCTCGCAGCACGCCATGCCGTAGACGCGACCGTTGACTAAAAAAGCCGCGTCCAGCGTGGCCGTGATGCCGTGGCGCTCCAAGTAGCTGCCGCGCATGCCCAGCAGATGAACGTCGTTCATGGCGTCGTTGGAAACATAGGCACCTTGGGTGGTGAGTGCGTCGAAATAGTCGCGATATTCATCCAGCTCAAGCCGCTTTTCGCGGGTTTCCAACGCGCCGCCCTTCGGCTTGGCGGCGAAGCACAACATCGTCAAATGGCCGGGCTCGCCGTCAAAACGCCACAAGCTCACGCGCGAACAATTGAAGCGGCTGGTCATGCGGTCGATCACCGCTTCGCGGGCTTCATCAAGGGTGATTTCACCCGCCACAAACTGGGCGTTGATGGATTGCAAGTGCAGCGCGTCAACGGCTTGATGTCTCATGGCTGGAGCTTCATGGCTGCAATCTCAGGCCTGGGTTCTCGTGAGCAAATTATGAAGGCTCAGCGTGCGAGCCGCTTCGGCTCGTCAACGTCCAAGAACTCCCAAAAGTTCAGCCAGAACAAAGGGCGTTTGTAGCCGACCAACCAAGGCTGGGTGAGGTCGGTGACCACTTGGTGCACATGCACTTTGTAGGGCATGTAGGCCACCGCAAAACGCTTGGCTTCCAGGAACAAAGCCTCGCGCTCGGGGCCGTCGGGCAGCGCCTGCATGCGTTTGAAAATTTCGTCAAAGGCAGGCAGCTTGAAGCGCGCCATGTTTTGGCCACCAATCTGAGCGCTGTTGTAGCGCGCCAGCGAACTTTGGCCGTCGGGCGACGCGGCGCTGCCTCCCACCGTCCACATCATCAATTTGCCAGCGCGGGCCGCCTTCAGGTTTTCAGGCCACTTGGCGGTTTTGAATTTCAAGCGCAAGCCCAATGCGTCCATGTCGCGGCGAAACAGCTCGTCCATTTGACGGCGGCGTTGGTCAGGCTGGCTGCCGAGTTCCAGCACCAGCGGTTGGCCGTTGGGCTGCTCGCGCCAGCCGTCACCGTCGCGGTCGATGTAGCCGTAAAGGTCGAGCAAGGCTTTGGCGCGTGGCAGGTCATACACGCCGTTTTCTGATCGGTAGGCGGCGTCATAACCACTGGTGTGCGGGTTCAGCGGTGAGTGCGCCGCAATGCCTTGACCGCGTCGGCCCAAGCGAATTTCGCGGTCGATGTCCAAGCCCATGCTGATGGCGCGGCGCAGCGCCACGCGCTCGGGCGTGTAGCCGCCCACGATGGGGTCGTCCATGTTGAAGAAGGTGTACTGGGTGGACGCGCGCACCGTGCGCTGACCTTGCACGCCGCGCTTGGCCAGGTTGGGGGCCATCACGCCGTTGGGCATGGCCATGTTGACAAACTCGTCGGGTACTTGTTCCATCACATCGACTTGGCCGTTCAAGAAGGCCAGCCAACGCGGTTGTTGCTCGTCGATGATAGACACCTCGACGCGGTCGACCAGCGGAATGCGTTTGCCTTTGAGGCGCGCCAGCGCCGCTTGGCCCGCCGCGTCATCGGCGGCGGGTTGCGCATCGAATGTGACCTCACGAAATTGCGGGTTGCGTTCCAGCACGATGAGCGAGCTGCGCCGCCACTGCTTGAGCACAAACGGGCCGGTGCCCACCGGGTGCTCCATGATCTTTTCGCCGTAGGCCTCAACCACCTCGCGCGCGACGGCACCGAACAAGCCCGCATCAGCCAAATACTCCATCGGCAAACGAGGACGCGGCTCGGACACGCGGTACTGAATCACATAGCGGCTGAGCGCGCGCACGCCTTCAACCTCACGGTCGTAATTGAACGGCTGTTTGGTGCGCAGAGCGTCTTGGCGCAGCTCGTCCAGGCCCACAAAGTGATCGGTCTCGACGCTGGTCCAGGCGGGGCTTTTCAGGGCCGGGTCGGCGAAGCGCTTCAGCGCGTACACATAGTCCTGCGCCACCAGTTCGCGTGGCTTGCCTTTGAAGGCGGGGTCGTCGGCGAAGTGAATGCCGGGGCGCAGGGTGACCGTCCAAGTGCGGAAATCGGCGCTGTGCTCGGGCATGCCCACGGCCGTCAACGGCTTGATGAAGGCCGGACGCGCAAGGTGGTCGTAGGCGTAAGGCGCTTCGAACATGTGCGCCGTGACGGTGCGCGAATAGATGTCACTGAGCTGCGCGGGGTCGAAGCCGGTTTCGGCCACGGGGAAGGCGATGCGCAAGACCTTCTGGGGTGCTGCTTGAGCTTGTGCCGAATGAACGCCAGCAAGCAGTGCGGCGCACAGCAAGCCAGCGAGCCACCATTGCCTCATCGGCTGGCCTTGGCGAGCACGTCGGTGTCGACATCGACGAACTTGAAAAACTCGCGGATGAAAGGGTTGCGCCGGTAGCCTTGCACCCACGGATGCATCAAGTCGGTGGCAACGCGGTGGCTGCTTACTTTGTAGGGCACGTAGGCAATCATCAACTTGCTGGCCTCTTCCATCACGGCTATGCGCTCAGGACCATCTGGCATTTTGCTTTGCTTCAAATACAAGGCATTGAAGGCGGGCAGGTCAAAGCGCGAGTGGTTGGCTTGCCCTTTGTTGGGGCCATATGCGAGCGCCAAAAACGTATCGCCGTCGGGGCTGGTCGCAGCCCACGCCACGCCCCACATCATCAATTTGCCCGCTTTGGAGGCCTTCAAGTTTTCAGGCCACTTGGCGGTTTTGAAAACGATTTTGATGTTGATCGCCTTCATGGATTTTTGCCACAACTCGACCAATTGACGCGAGGCCTGGTCCGGCTGGGTGGCGTACTCCAGAACCAGAGGTTTGCCGTCGGGCAGGTCTCGCCAACCGTCGCCGTCTTTGTCGACATAACCGTACAAATCGAGCAGCGCTTTGGCGCGCGACACGTCGAACACGCTCATCTCGCTTTTGAGTTGGGGGTTGTAGCCGTACACCAGGGGCGCGATGGCCGATTGCGCCAACACCGCTTGGTTGCGCCGCACCACGCGCACTTCTTCTTCGCTGTTATAGGCCAAGGAAATAGCGCGGCGCAGCGCCACCTTGTCGGGAGTGTTGCCGCCCACCACCGGGTTCTCAGCGTTAAAAAACGAAGCCAGCGTGGCGTCCACCAGCGGCGCTTGCTCCATCACGATGCCCTGCTTGGCCAAGTTGGGCGCGACCACGTTGTTGGGAATGGCGACATTGGAAAACTCGTTGGGCAGCCTGTCCATGAAGTCGGTTTGGCGGTTCAAAAAACTCAACCAACGCGGCTGCGATTCTTCGATGATGGAAATCTCCACCCTGTCCAACATCGGTATGCGCTTGCCCTTCATGGCCTTCGCAATGGCCACTGAGCGAGTGTCGTCAGACGGGGCTTCCTCGTCGTAAAACACCTCTCGATAGGTCGGGTTGCGCGCCAGCACGATGCGCGAGCTGCGCCGCCACTCGGCCAATTTGAAGGGCCCGGTGCCCACCGGGTGTTCCATGATCTTGTCGCCGTAAAACTCGACCACCTCGCGCGCCACCGCGCCAAAGTTGCCGCTGTCGGTGAGCACATCTTGGTGAAAGCGCGGTGCGGCTTCACCCAAGGTGATCTCGAAGGTGTAGCGGTCAAGTGCGCGGATGCCTTCGACTTCGGTGTCGTAGGGGAAGGGCTGCTTGGCTGCCATGATCCTGGCGCGCAACTCGCTCAAGCCCAACACTTTGGAGTTTTCCAAACGGTAGAGATTGGGGCTCTTCGTGACCGGGTCGTAGTGGCGCTTGAAGGAATAAACGTAGTCCTGTGCGACGAGCTCGCGGCGCGCGCCTTTGAAGGCCGGGTCCTCAGCGAAGTAGATGCCGGGCTTGACTCGGAAGGTGAAGCGGGTGAAGTCGGCGGAGATGGTGGGCAAGGCCTCGACCGTCAACGGCTTCAGCTTGAAGGGGCGCGCCAAGTAATCGAAAGTCAGCGGCGCCTCCATGATGGCGGCGGTGACCACGCGGGAATACAGGTCGCTGACCTGCGCCGGATCAAAACCTGTCTCGGCGATGGGGAAGGCGTAGCGCAAGACTTTGGGCGCTGTCGTTTGAGCAAGCACCGTCGGCAATGAGCCGAAGGCAGTCAAGAGGACGCAAATCAATAGTCGACGCAACATCATTCAAGCTCCCAGCAGGCAAGGTGAGAAGTGTAGGAGTCGCGTGCCCTGCAGGCACCCCGATGTCACCCCAAGCTGCGCGCGGGGAAACGATGGGGCGCTGGCGCAAAGCTTGCACTTAGACTCGCGCCGAAGCTTTCCCTGCGCCCCATTTCATGACCGCCTATCTCATCCGCCGCCTTTGGCAAATGATTCCCACACTGATCGGCGTGGTGCTGTTGGTGTTCTTTTTATTCAAGTATTTCGGCGGCGATCCGGCGGAAATTTTGGGCGGCTTGAGTGCCAGCGCGGCACAGGTCGAGGCCATTCGCGAGCAGCTCGGGCTGAACAAAAGCACCTGGGAGCAGCTCTACATTTTCTTCAAGCAAATCGTCACTTTTGAGTGGGGCAAAAGCTGGGCCACCAACGAGTCGGTGTCTGCTTTGTTTGCCTCGCGCTTGCCCGCCACGCTGACCGTGATGGTGCCGATCCTGTTGTTGGACGTGCTCCTGGCAATTCCTTTTGCGCTGGCGGTGGCGGCAGTGCGCGGCTCGCTGACCGACCGCGCCATCATGGTGGTGAGCACGGTGGCGCTGTCGATCTCGTTCTTGGTTTATGTGATCGTGGGCCAGTATGTGTTTGCTTTCCGCTTGGGCTGGTTTCCGGTGCAGGGTTGGAGCAACAGTTTTTGGACCAACTTCAGCGTGTACGCGCCGCTGCCGGTGATCCTGGCGGTGATGGTGGGCTTGGCACCGCAAATGCGTTTGTACCGAAGTTTTTTCCTCGACGAAATCGGCCAAGACTACGTGCGCACCGCGCGCGCCAAAGGCCTGACCGAGCGCACCATCTTGCTCAAACACGTGCTGCGCAATGCGCTGATTCCGATCCTCACCAACGTGGCGGTGGCGCTGCCCGGCATCTTCGTGGGCTCGTTCTTGATCGAGACGTTTTTCTCCATTCCCGGCCTGGGCCGCGAGGTGCTGTTGGCGGTGAACCGCAGCGACTACCCGGTCATTCAAGCAGTCACGATTTACATCGCCTGCATCACCATGCTGGTGAATTTGTTGACCGATGTTTTGTACAAGCTGGCCGACCCACGGGTGGTGTTGAAATGAGCGCCGTCCTTCCTTTGCCAGTCACTCAAACCGCTTCGAGCGGCGGCGTCTGGAGCGCCGCGTGGACGCGCTTCAAAACCGACAAAGTGGGCTTGGTGTCACTCGCCATCGTGGCGGCGTTTTTGCTGTTGGTGTTGGCCGCCAGCTTAGGCTTGGTTGCAAAAAACTGGCAAGCCGAAATTGGCCTGCCGGATGCTCCCCCGACGTTTATGGGCCCGGCTGCCAAACTCGCCAGCACGGCCATTGCCGTGCCCACCGGCCCGAACGTCGACATCTCCTCCATCGACCCGCTGGCCCCACGCTACAAAGAGTGGGACGCCGGTGCGGCGAAGTACCAAACTACGGCCGTGGTGCGCAGCGACACCCTGCCGTTTGGTGCCGACCGCTTGGGCCGCGACGTGGTGAGCAAGGCCATCAAAGGCGCACAAATTTCCATCATGGTGGGCCTGCTGGCTGCTGTGGTGGCCACCCTGATTGGCACGGTGCTCGGTGCCCTGGGCGGCTTCTTTGGCGGCAAGCTGGGCGACCTGCTGGAGTGGGTTTACAACGTGTTCACCTCGATCCCGAGCATCTTGTTGATCTTCACGTTTGCGGCGGTGCTGAACCGCGCCGACTCCTTCATTCCCAAAGGCATTTGGAGCATCGTGATCATCTTGGGCTTGACCGGCTGGACCGGCATTTACCGGCTGGTGCGGGCCGAGTTCATCAAGCATGCGGTGCGCGACTACGTGCGCTCGGCGCAGGCCATCGGGGCCAGCAGCTTCTCGCGCATGTTCAAACACATCTTGCCCAACGTGAGCCATGTGGCGCTGGTGCAGTTGTCCATCCACGTGGTGGGCTTCATCAAGGCCGAGGTGATCTTGAGCTACCTCGGTTTGGGTGTGGCGGTAGACCAAGTGAGCTGGGGCACGATGCTGGCCGAAGCACAGAGCGAGTTGATCTTGGGCCACTGGTGGCAACTGGTGGCGGCCACGGTGTTGATGGCGGTGTTTGTGACGGCGTTTTCGCTGTTCACGGACGCGCTACGCGATGCGCTCGATCCGAAATTGAGGGGCCTCGAATGAGTACCTTGTTGAGCATCAAAGACCTGCGTGTCGCGTTCCGCCTGGGCAAGACCGGCGGTGTGGTGCAGCGCGCGCAAGCGGTGGGCAGGGAGCATGTCGGTGTGAGCTTCGACATCCCCGAAAACACCACGGTCGCACTCGTGGGCGAATCGGGTTCGGGCAAGAGCGTCACCGCCATGTCGATTCTGAATTTGCTGCCCAGCAATGCCGAACGTCAAGGCGGCATTCACTTCCAGGGCCGCGATTTGTTGGCGGCTTCACTTGCGGATTTGCAAACATTGCGCGGCCGTGAAATCGCCTGCGTGTTTCAAGACCCGATGACCTCGCTGAACCCGGTGTTCACCGTGGGCCAACAGATTTGTGAGCCGCTCATCAAGCACTTGGGGCTGTCACGCCGCCAGGCCATGACGCGTGCCGAAGCGGCGCTGAACGAGGTGGGCATGCCCGAACCCAAGCGGCGTTTGTCCTCTCACCCGCATGAGTTGTCGGGCGGCCAACAGCAGCGCGTGATGATCGCCATGGCACTGGCCTGCGAGCCTAAATTGCTGATTGCCGACGAGCCGACCACGGCTTTGGATGTGACCATCCAGCGTCAAATCATGGAGCTGCTGGCGGGCTTGAAAGCCAAGCACCGCATGAGCATGCTGTTCATCAGCCACGACCTCGGCGTGGTCGGTGAAATTGCCGACCATGTGGTGGTGATGCGCGGCGGCACGGTGCGCGAACAAGGCCCGGTGGCCGGCATTTTTTCCAGCCCGCAAGACGCCTACACCCGCGCCCTGCTGGCCTGCCGCCCGACGTTGGCGCAGCGCAGCGCGCGCTTGATGGTGATCGACGACCAGATCTCGGGCAAAGCCAACGCCGCCGTGGGCAAAGCCAAAGACCCCAACGCAGCGGTGTTGATAGAGGCCACCGTACTGACCAAGAGTTTTTGGATGCGCAGCGGCGTGTTTGGCCGCAAAGAATTCAAGGCCGTCAAAGGTGCCAGCTTCAAACTGCGCCGCGGGTACACGCTGGGCGTGGTGGGCGAGTCGGGCTCGGGCAAAACCACCATGGGCTTGACGCTGCTGCGCCTGCATGAGGCCAGCGGCGGGCCGGTGGGCGGCAGCGTGCGCTTTGACGGCCAAGACCTGCTGGCCCTCAGCGCGGGCCAGTTGCTGCCCATGCGCAAACGCATTCAAGTGGTGTTTCAAAACCCCTACGCGTCACTGAACCCGCGCTTCACGATCGGCCAAACCTTGGTGGAGCCCATGCAGATTCATGGCATCGGCAGCAGCCATGTTGACCGATACGCGAGAGCGCGCGCCCTGCTGTCCAAAGTGGGCCTGGATGACAGCGCCATGCACAAGTACCCGCACGAATTCTCAGGCGGCCAACGTCAGCGTGTCGCGATTGCGCGCTGCTTGACGCTGAACCCCGAACTGCTGGTGCTCGACGAAGCCGTCAGCGCGCTCGACGTGAGCGTGCAAGCCCAGGTGCTGAACCTGCTGAAAGACCTGCAAGACGAACTGGGCTTGGCCTACATCTTCATCAGTCACGACCTGGCCGTGGTGCGCTTCATGGCCGACGAAGTGATGGTGATGAAAGACGGCGAGGTGATCGAGCAAGCCAGCGTGGCGCAAATTTTGGACGCGCCGCAGCAGGACTACACGCGGCGCTTGATGGGGGCAATACCACGTGGCTACGTGGCCGCTTAGCCTTCGCGTGGCTACGTGGCCGCTTAGCCTTCGCGTGGCTACGTGGCCGCTTAGCCTTCACGTGGCTACGTGGCCGCTTAGCCTTCACGTGGCTACGTGGCCGCCGCAACAACCGTGGCCTGAATTTCACCTGTGACGTTTGCTTGCCAATTTGTCGATTCACCGCTCAAGCCGCCACGCTACGCGTCGATAGTCAAAGCATACAAGCTGCAACACCCGAGCTTGCGTGACTTTGAAAAGGCAGGCTGTGAACACAATGTCCAAGCTCAATCTGACCAGCGCCGAAGTGCGCGAAAACCGCCGCACGCGCCAAGTGTTGGTTTCGCGACCGATGTCGCTTGATGAACTGCCGCCGTCCCCACGTTTCAACACCATCAAACGCACCGCTCAAGTGCTTCAGGCGCAGCGCAACTCGCTGCAGCGTACGCTGTTCTAGCTGGGCTTGGCCAAGCCCAGCTTGTCGACCAATGCCTTCTCGCGGCGGAAAGTGTCTTCCGCAAATTTGCCGTATTCCTGCGGGCTCATGTGCATGAGCTGTTGGTCGAACTTGCCCAGCGCATCCACATGGCTGGGCATTTCCATGGCTTGCTGAAAGGCGTCGTGGATGCGCTTCACCAGGGCCGGGTCCATGCCTTTGGGCGCGCCTATTCCGTAGGGCGAGGCTTGCACCATGTTCAAACCCAGCTCTTTCAAGGTGGGCACATCGGGGAACTTGGGCAGGCGCTTTTCGCCCCAGGTGTTGAGCACGCGCAGCTTGCCGCTTTGCACATGCGGCAAGAAGCCGGTGGAGTCGGCTGCTGCCATGATTTGGCCACCCAAAATCGACTGCATCAGGTCGGCGCTGCCCTTGTAGGGAATGTGGTTCAGCTCCAAACTCAGGCGCAGCGCGATGTCTTCCATCGTCAGGTGCGGGCTGGTCAGCACGCCAGTAGAGCCGTAGCTGAGCTTGCCGGGGTTGGCCTTCGCATAAGCCACAAAATCCGCCCAGGTCTTGATGGCGGAATCAGCGGGTACCACCAAACCGAAGGCGTAGCCGGTCACGCCGATGATGTAGCTGATGTCTTTGACCGGATCCCAATTGATTTTTTGGGTGTAAGGCAAGCGAAACACGCCCAGCGGAATTTGCGCCAGCGTGTAGCCGTCGGGCTTGCTTTGCTGCAACTGCACCGCAGGCAGCGTGCCGCCCGCGCCGGGTTTGTTCTCGATCACCACTGGCTGACCCAGAACTTTGCTGGCGTTGTCGGCCAACACGCGCATGGTGATGTCGGTGGGGCCGCCGGGCGGGAAGGCAATCATCAGCTTGATGGGCTGGGCCGGCCACGTTGGTGTTTGAGCTTGCGCGCTTGTCAGCCAAGCCGTACCGCCCAACGTGGTCGCGGCGCTGAGCGTTTTTAAAAGTTGTCTGCGTTGCATGGTGATTCCCGGTGGCATCTGTGAAGGCGTTGAAGGCTTTGAAGGCGTTGAAGGCTTTGAGCATGGCAGGGCGAGGGCGCAACAAACAATCGGTGTGAACGCGCGTGAGGTGTCGCGAACCTGACAGGCCGGGCCACCCCAGACAAACGCGAGGCTCCAATGCGTCCCGCATGCGAGACACTTCACAGTGCACTCGCTCACCTTGGAAAGCCCCGACATGTCACTGATCCAACGCCGCCGATTCATCGCCGCTTTGTCGTTTACCTCAGCCTTTTTGCCGAGCGCTTTGCTGGCGCAAACCAACCCTTCAGCCGCCTGGCCCACCAAACCCGTGCGCATCGTCGTGCCCTTTGCACCTGGCGGCACCACCGACATCTTGGCGCGCGCGCTGGCCCCTGAGTTGGGCAAGGCGTTTGGGCAAACTTTCATCATCGACAACAAACCCGGCGCGGGCGGCAACTTGGGGGCCGACATGGTGGCCAAGTCGGCGGCCGATGGCTACACCCTGCTGATGGGCACGGTGGGCACGCACGGCATCAACCAGTCGCTGTACCCCAAGATGCCGTTCGATCCCATCAAGGACTTCGCGCCGATTACGTTGGTGGCCGGGGTGCCCAATGTGCTGGTGATGAACCCCGCCAAGGCGCAGGCGCTGAACATCAACAGCACGGCCGACTTGATCCGCTACGCCAGGGCCAACCCCGGCAAATTGAACATGGCGTCCAGCGGCAATGGCACGTCGATTCACCTCAGCGGTGAGCTGTTCAAAAGCATGACCGGCACCTTCATGGTTCACTTTCCCTACCGAGGCTCAGGGCCTGCGCTGCTTGACCTCATCGGCGGCACCATGGACCTGATGTTCGACAACCTGCCCTCGGCCTTGCCGCAAATCAAAGCCGGCAAGTTGAAAGCCTTTGCCGTGACCAGCGCGCAGCGCAGCGCGGCCATTCCCGAGCTGCCCAGCATTGCCGAGGCAGGCCCGGTGCCAGGCTATGACGCCAGTTCATGGTTTGGTTTGCTGGCCCCCGCAGGCACGCCTGCCGACATCGTCAACCGCCTTCAGACGGAGAGCGCCAAAGCCATGAGCGCGCCTGCGCTGAAAGAGCGTTTGCTGTCGCAAGGCGCGATACCCAGCGGCATGCCACCGGCCGAATTCGCGGCCTACATCGCAGCAGAAACCAAGAAGTGGGCGCTGGTGGTGAAGAACTCGGGTGCGAAGGTGGACTGATCCGCGCGACGGCGATGCTGTAATCGCCGTCGTGACCACTGAACCGTCTTCTGAGTCCGCCTGGACTCGCCCCCGAACCGTCTTGCTGCTCCTGGCCTTGTGGCTGATGGCCACCATGGGCTTGCGCCCCTTGCTGTTGCCCGACGAAGGCCGCTACGCCAACGTGGCGCGCGACATGTTGAGGAGCAACGGCGGCGACGGTCTGGTGCCGCTCCTCAACGGCTTGCCGTTTTTTCACAAGCCGCCGCTGCTGTACTGGCTGGACATGCTGGCCATGGCGGCGGTCGGCGTGAACCAGTTCAGCGCTCGCTTTGCGCCTTTTGTCGGCGCTTGGGTGATGGGCGCGGCGCTGTTCATGGCGGTGCGGCGCTGGCACGGCGCGTCTGCGGCGCGGGCCACGGTGCTGGTGCTGGCCACCTGCCCCTTCTTCTTCATCGGCGGTCAATATGCCAACCTCGACATGCTGGTGGGCGGCCTGATCACGGCCACGGTGCTGGCCTTCGCGCGTGCGGTGGACGACGGCGCGCGCAGTTGGCGCTGGATGCTTGCGGCCTGGGCCTTGGCCGCCGCCTCGGTGTTGGCCAAGGGTTTGATCGGCTTTGTGCTGCCGGCCTTGGTGATCGCGCCCTGGCTGTTGGCGCAGCGTCAGTGGCGTGACTTGCTGTGGTTGTTGCACCCGCTCGGACTGCTGCTTTTTGCGGCACTGGCCTTGCCGTGGTTTGCCTTGATGCAAATGCGCTACCCCGGATTTTTTGACTACTTCATCATGGAGCAGCACTTTCGCCGCTTTGCGCAGGCCAGCTTCAACAATGTGCATCCGGTGTGGTTTTATGGAGCTGTGCTGCCGTTGCTCAGCTTGCCTTGGAGCGCCTGGCTGCCAACGTCGCTGATGAAGCTGAAACGAGATTGGAATGGCTACAGCGCGAGTGATCGATCGCGTTGGGGCTTGTGGGCGTGGTGGCTGGTGGCGGTGATCGGCTTCTTTAGCTTGCCGAGTTCGAAGCTGGTGGGCTACGCGCTGCCCGCCTTGGCACCGTGGTGCACGGTGTTGGGCGTGGCCGTGGCGCTTTCCAGGCGAGCTTGGAAATGGACGCTGGTGTTCGCCGGGGCCGCTTGCTTGGGCTTGGTGTTTTTGCTCGCCAGCCCAACCGCCATGACGGCTTTGAAGCTCAAGGCGCCGACCTCGTCCAAGGCAGTGGCAGCCGTGCTGGCCGCGCAGATGAACCCGCGCGACCGCGTCGTCTTCGTCGATGAAATGTTCTACGACCTGCCGTTTTACGCCGGTCTTAAACAGCCGCCCACCGTGGCGAGCGATTGGGCCGACCCCAACCTTCCGCTGCGCGACAACTGGCGCAAAGAGCTGTTCGATGCGGCCCGGTTCGACCCTGCACGAGGGCGCGAGTTGTTGCGGCACCTAGACCGCTTGAATGAGCTGACCTGCGGCCAGGCGGCGGTTTGGTTTGTGTTGAAAGCTGGCAGCCTGCCGCGCATGGCGCAAGTGCTTGGCGCGGTGAGTGTCGAGGTGAACGGCGAGGTGAACGGCGAGATGCTGCTGATGCGCGCGCCCGGGCGGTCGTGCCCATGACCCGCTTCCTGCGCTACACCGCCATCGGAGCCGTCGCCACCGCCGGCCACTATCTGGCCATGACCGCGCTGGTCGAGTGGGTGCAGGTAGCGCCCTGGATCGCCTCTGGCGTGGGCGCCGTCCTCGGCGCGCAGATCGCCTTTTTGGGCAACCGTAACTTCACCTTTGACCATCAGGGCAAAGCCGGGCCCGCGTGGATCAAGTTCATGGGCACAGCGCTGCTGGGCGCGTTGCTGGGCATGGCCATCGTGGCGGTCGGTGTGGGCAGTGGCTGGCACTACTTGGCGGCCCAAGTGCTGGCCACGCTGAGCAGCTTGGTGCTGACCTACGCGCTCAACCGGCGTTGGACTTTCGGATGACAGCTCACCTGAACACCGAGCCCAAAGTCACGCCGGCCGCGGCCATGTCGTCTTCAAAGGCCGCACTCGACAAATAAGCCAGCTCACGTGAGCGGGCCGGTGCGATGGCGTCAGGCTGCGGATCGGCTGCGCCGGGGTGACAAAACAGCAGGCCGCCTTCGAACTGCAAATTGGCCAACCACCCTTGCATCAGACCTCGGTAGTCCGGCACCTCGAAGTCGTACACACCCAACAACCACCGGTTGTGCCGGATGGTGTAGCGCTGAAGCAAGCGCTCTAAGGTCATGCCGCCGGTGCGTGCAATCAAGGCACGCTTGACCTCGCAGCGCGGGCCGAGCGGGCGCGCCGTGCTGCGCACCGCGACTTCGACCTTCATGTCGAGCACCGCGCGCACAAACACGTCACGCACCACCGGCAGGTGATGCACATGCTGGTGGCCATCGATGTGGTCTGGCCATTGCCCTGCACCCTCGGTGAAGGCGCTGAGTTGCGCCGCAAATTCGGCGGCCAAGGCTCGTTTGGGCAGGCTGCGCGAGTGCGCGCGGAACACCAATTGCGCCAAGCTGGGGAAACGCGGCCAGTGTTGTCGAAGCTCCGCACTGAGCGGCACCCCCTCGGTGAGGTTGAAATGCAAGCCGCGCAGCACCTGCGACGGCAAGCCGCGCAGCGTCGGCGCCAATGCCGACCACTGCGGGCTGCTGCTGAGGCAGGACGTGGCCGACAAACGCCCGGCGTGGGCCAAGCTGGCGATGCCGTGCGAGATGCCAGGCGATTGCCCGAAGTCGTCGGCATTGAGCATCAAGGTGCGTAGCGGGGCGCGTGTGGGTTGCGGAGCTGACATGCTCAAAGCTCCACCGGCAAGTGGATGGCACCCACACCGGTTTCTTTGCCCACGATGTAGACCGGGCGCTGCTTGACCTCGTCAAAAATGCGCCCGACGTATTCGCCCAAGATGCCGATGGACAGCAATTGCACACCGCTGAAAAACATCACGCTGCACACCAAGGTGGCCCAGCCGGGAACGTTGGCACCGTAGACAAAGTACTCAATCACAAACCAAAAGGCCAAAGCAATCGCGAGCAACGCAATCACCACACCGGCACCGCTCCACAAGCGCAGCGGCGCGTTGGTGAAGGCCGTGACACCGGTGAAGGCCAGGCGCGACAAGTTGCGGAAGGAGAAAGTGCTGTGACCCGCGTGACGCTCGGCAGGCACATAAGGAATGATCACGTTCTTGAATCCGACCCAGGCGTACAGACCTTTCATGAAGCGGTTGCGCTCGGGCAAAGACTTCAAGGCCTCGACCACGCGTCTGTCCATCAGACGGAAGTCGCCCGCGTCCACAGGGATGGGGACGCTGGAGTTGTGATTCACGAGGTAATAAAAAATCGCGGTGCCCAAGCGTTTGGCCCAGCTCTCGTCGGCACGCGAAGCGCGTGCGGCGCACACCATGTCGGCGCCGTCGCGCCAAGCTTTGAGCATCGCAGGCACCAATGCGGACGGGTGCTGAAGGTCAGCGTCCATCAACAGCACGACTTCGCCCTGCGCGCGGTCGATGCCTGCCGTCAGTGCCGCTTCCTTGCCAAAGTTGCGCGACAACCCGACATAACGCACGCCGGGTTGGTGCGTCCAACGGGCCATCTCCAGCGCGGTGGCATCGCGGCTTCCGTCATCCACCACGATGACTTCCCAACGCGGAGTGAGCGCCGCCAACTGCGAGGTCAAACCCGTTAACAGCGGGTGCAAGTTGTCAGCCTCATTGAAAGCAGGAACGACACAGCTGACAGAGGGCTGCGACGGTCGCGGCGGGAAGGGAGATGAGTGAGGCTCTGTCATGAAACGGATGTATGCAGGACCTAACTGTACGATGTGGACAAGGCAGCTACTTCAGAACAGCTTTGTCTTCGCCCGCACCCTGGTGGCGCGGCGAGCCGTCAGATCGATCACCGTCAGTCGACGCTCAGCACCTGTCCGGCTGTCAAGGCATGCACGCGGTGGGCGGTTTGGAGTTGGCCGATCTGGCGCATCACCGCCTCCACCTCACCAGGTTTGATGTGCGTGATGTGCACATTCACGCTGCCTTCGATTTGGCGCAGCTCCGCCTCCAGCGAGGCAGGGTGCAAATGGCTGCTGATGCGGGCGAGCGCGGTTTCTTCGTCGCTGAAGGCGGTTTCGATCACCACATGGGCGAGGCGGCGGCCTTGCAGACGCCGCCACAGCGCGGGGTTGGGGCCGGTGTCTCCGGTGAACACCCACCATGCGCCGCCGGGCTTGCCTTGCACCGCAAAACCTACCGCAGGCACGGTGTGCACGGCCTCGACCGCCTCGATCGTCAAACCAGCCAAACTCAGTGTGTCGCCAACCGCGAATGGGTGCAGCGAAAGCACCGGTGCGCTGGCGCTGGGCAGGCGAGTGAAGTCGGGCCAGATCACGCCGTTGAAAACATGGGTTCGCAGTGCTGCCAAGGTGGCCGGCAAAGCGTGCACAGTGATGGCGGGGCGGCCCTGCGCGGCGCGAAGTCGCATCACGCTGTCGGCCAATAAGGCAATCGCCAGGACATGGTCAAGGTGAGAGTGAGTGACCACAATGTGGTCGATGCGCCCCAGCTCGTCCAAGCTCAGGTCGCCCACGCCGGTACCAGCGTCCACCAGCACCGACTCATTCAGCAGAAACGAGGTGGTTTTGCTGCCAGCGGCAATGGCACCCGAGCAACCAAGGACACGAACTTTCATGCCCTGATGGTGAAGCCAGACGAAGGTCTGTGCAAGCGGCCTAGTTCTCGTTTACCGGTCACTTGACCGGAAACTTCACACCAGCGAACTTGGTGCGGTGTGTCACTCTCATTGCGACATAAAGCCGTGTCTTCACGCGCGCGAGGCCAGGGATTTTCTTAAGTCGCAATCAGAGTGACACACACCACTAGCTCTGTATGAACTGCATCTGCGTGCCCGCCAACTCGATCACGTCACCGCTTTTCAGACTGACGGTTTCGCCCATCAAGGGGTTTCCGTTGACAGTGGGGCGCATGGTTCCTTCGACGTGGGCCAGCACGTAGCCGCCCGGGCGCTTGGTGATGGACGCCACTTGCACGCCAGGTTTGCCTACCGTGGTGACGACTTTGGACAGCTGCACTTCACGGCCCGCTGCGGCACCGTTGAGCACCTTGATGACGCCGGGTTGGTTGGACGCGCCCAAAGATCCAAACCCCGAGGCAGAGCCCATACCCGGAGGTGCGGCGCCGGGATGGCTGGTCGCAGAACCGGGCTTCAGGATCATGGTCTTTTCATAGTCAACGCCGTCGTCAACGATGTACTTGATTTTGTATTTGCCGATTTCGATCGTGTCGTTGTGCGCCAGCAATTGCTTCTTGACGGCCTTGCCGTTGATGTAGGTGCCGTTGGTGCTGTTGAGGTCTTCGATGAAGACGTCGGAGGCGACCATTTGCAGCACGGCGTGCTCGCCGCTGACGGCCAGGTTGTCAATGACGATGTCGTTGTACGGACGGCGACCGAGCGTTGTTTTGTCCTTGGTGATTTGGACTTCCTTGATCACCACGCCGTCCAGCGACACCACCAGTTTGCCCATGCTCAACACCCCAAAGTCTCAGTCAGAATTTTTGCCTCATCGGCATGCTTTGCCGCGCTGATTCACGCCCCGCGCGCTTGCTTGCGCGTGTTTGCGTCCACACGCGACCACTTGCGACTACTTGCGGAACGGCCACCACGACCTGCTGGCCGTGCTGCTGCTGCGAGCGCGTGCCAGTATCACCGAAATATTGTCTTTGCCACCCGCTTCATTGGCCGCGTCGATCAACGCACCCGCCGCTCCGTCCAATGAGTCACACGCTTGCAAGAGTTGCGAGATGCTCTCGTCGTCGAGCATGTCGGACAAGCCGTCCGAGCACAGCAGATAAACGTCTCCTGGCATGACTTCATGCACATGCGTTTCCAACAGCACGGTGTCCTCAACGCCCACCGCACGCGTAACCAAATTCTTGTTGGCCGAGAAAGCCGCTTGCTCCACTGTGATGAGTCCGGCGTCAATTTGCTCTTGCAAAAGCGAGTGGTCGTGCGTGATTTGCACCAAACGACCGGCCCGCAAGCGGTAGCCGCGCGAGTCGCCCACATGGCCCAGCAGCAAACGGCTGTCGCGGAACACCGCCACCACCAAGGTCGTGCCCATGCCGGCGTACTGCGGGTTGGAGACGGCGGCGTTGAAGATGGCGCGGTTGCCGTTGTCCACGCAAATGTCCATCGCGCGCTTGACGTCGGTGTCCAGCGCGGTGCTGGAGGCTTCGCGCAGCCAGCGGCCCAGCTCGGTGGTGAGGAAAGACGTCACCATGCCGCTTGCAACCTCACCGGCGTTGTAGCCGCCCATGCCATCCGCCAGCACGATCAGCGATGCAGCCTCATCCATCGAGACCGAGTCTTCGTTGTTGTTGCGGGCGCGGCCGGTGTCGGTAGCGCAGAAGAACTCGAAACTCATGGCATGTACTTCAATGGAGCGGCCCTACACAGATGCTGAGCCAGCAGCCATTTGAACGCTGTAGCGACACGTTCGATTGTGCCTTGACAAGCACCACTGAATGATGTCACGCCAGCTTGCTGGTGGCTGCAAAATCGGGGCGGGGCGCGGCAAGCTGCTCACCGACAACGACTTGGCGCGGCGTTCGGGGCGCTGCGGGTCGGTCAATGAGCTTGGCCACATCGCGCAAGTCGGCTGCCATTTGCACACCGTCGGCGTAGCGATAAGCAGCGCGTTTTTGCAGGGCCAGGGCCACGACATCGGCCAAGGCAGCGGGCAGCTCGGCACGTATCGAGCGCACATCGGGCGCGGCGTCCTGGGCAATTTGGCGCAACAAAGTGCCCATGGAAGACGACTCGTGCGGCAGGCGCCCGCTCAGCAGTTGGTACAGCATGACGCCCAAGGAATAGAGGTCAGAGCGGCCGTCCAGGCGTTCCCCCG
Organism: Burkholderiales bacterium; assembly: GCA_031427655.1. Taxonomy (GTDB): domain Bacteria; phylum Pseudomonadota; class Gammaproteobacteria; order Burkholderiales; family Burkholderiaceae_C; genus JANYJJ01. The sequence goes on along the minus strand of JANPNT010000217.1, from coordinate 2,018 downwards.
AGAGCTGCTCAGGCGACATGTACAGCGGCGAGCCCATGACGACGCCCGTGCGCGTGCGGGCCATGTCGCACACCTGCGCGATGCCAAAGTCGGTGACTTTGACCGCCTGCGTCGCGATGTCCACCATCACATTGGCGGGCTTGATGTCGCGGTGAACTACGCCCAAGCTGTGCGCATGCGCCAAGGCCTGAGCGACGCGGGCGACCAACTCCAACACTTGAGGCACTGGCAAGAGCTTGCGTGCGTGGGTGTAGGGCACGAGGTCGTGACCGGTCAAAAACTCCATGGCGATGAAGGCCAGGCCGTCGTCCTCGTCGGCATCAAAAATCGTGACGATGTCGGGGTGCTTCAAACGGCCCGCGAGCTCGGCTTCGCGAAAGAAACGGGCACGCGCTTCGATCAGGTCAGGGCCTTCGAAGTCGCGGCTCAAAGCCAGAGTTTTGATGGCCACAGGGCGGCCTATTTTCGGGTCGGTCGCCAGGTAAACCGCACCCATGGCACCTTTGCCAATTTGGCGTTCGATGCGGTATCGGCCCAGGGTCTTGCCGACACCGGGCAATGCTTCGTTCGGTAAGAGGGCCGCCAAATCGGCGGGTGGCGCGGTGGCGTTCGTCCTTGTGACGGTTGGGCTGTGAGCTTGCGCTGTCCTGATCCCCAAACACCCAAACGCCAAAGCAATAAAGAACCCGCAGGCAGCTGGCCAAGCGTCAGGCCACACCCAGCACAGCACAGCGGCAGCACCCACCGAGCACGCCAGCACTGCGGTGTGGGTTGTTCGCGACAGACGCGGCATCAAGAAGATGAAGTAAGCGGCCAGGCCGGACAGGCTCATGCCCAATACCGTGCTTTGTGAGCTGAACAGCCCTTGTACCCCGTCCATCTTTGATTCCCATGCTTCGGTGATGCTCAGACAACACCTTAGCTGCGCGCCGCCACGGGCGATCGTCAAATCAGGCGGGGTTTTCCTGTTTTGCGGCCTGAGCTCGGCTTTGTAGCCACATCCCCAGCCCCACGACCAGCACCGCACAGAGGCCTCCAAAGATGAAATCGGCCTCAGGCATGTTGGCGTGAAACCAGACCGTGGAAGCGGGGTCGCTGACAAACATTTCACCCGCTAGAAAACCCAGCAGAGCCGCGCCCATGGTGATGATGATCGGAAAGCGGTCCATGACTTTCATCAGCAGCGTGCTGCCCGCGATGATCAGGGGAATGGACAACGCCAAGCCGACGATGAGCAACGGCAAGCGGTAAGCCTCGGGCGCGCGGTCAGCGGCACCGGCCACGGCCAACACGTTGTCCACACTCATCACCAGGTCGGCCACCAAGATGGTTCGAATGGCAGCGCCCATGGTGCCGGGGGCTTTCATGTCGCCGTGGTCGTCACCGCTGGAAAGCAGCTGGACGCCTATCCATATCAAAGCGACGCCTCCAATGATCTTCAAGTACGGCACTTGCAGCAATTGCACTGCGACGATGGTCAAAATCACGCGCATCACGATGGCTGCCGCGCTGCCCCAAAAAATCGCCTTGCCTTGTTGGTGTTTGGGCAGCGAACGAGCCGCCATGGCAATGACCACCGCGTTGTCGCCCGACAGCAAGATGTTGGCAAAAACGATGGCACCGAATGCGCCCCACAGCGCGCCTGAACTCAAGTCCATGTGGTTTTCCTTTTAAGAATTTTAGTTTCTTGACGATTGTGGGCGACGCTGTCGGCTGAGTCGATCTGTAGGTTCCACAAGGAAACGCAAGATGCAAAAGGCCGCCTCGTGGCGGCCTTTTGCATCCTTCTGTCAGCCAATTACTTCAGCAGCGCTTTCAGCAACTTGCCCATCTCCGACGGGTTGCGCGTGACGGTGAAACCGCAAGCTTCCATCACCTCCAGCTTGGCATCGGCCGTGTCGGCACCGCCCGAGATCAGGGCACCCGCGTGACCCATGCGCTTGCCTGCGGGGGCGGTCACACCAGCGATGAAGCCGACGATGGGCTTCTTCATGTGGGCCTTGCACCAGATGGCCGCC
>JANPNT010000216.1:0-3832 GCA_031427655.1 Burkholderiales bacterium | reverse complement strand
CAGCAAGAACTGGGTTGTTGGCCACACGCATCAACGTCACCTTTGCTTCATAAAACAACTACATTTATGATGGTGATCAACGAAACCAATATCAATTACCAACGCATTGAGCAGGCCATCCGGTACCTGGAAGAAAATTTTCAGCGCCAGCCGGAACTCGATGAAGTGGCGGAAACGGTCCACGTGAGTTCCTTCCATTTTCAGCGCCTGTTCACGGATTGGGTGGGCATCAGCCCGAAACGCTTTCTGCAGTTCCTTACGGTAGACTTCCTGAAGCAGAAACTCCAGGAATCCAAAAACCTCGGTGAGGCTGCCGATTCCGCCGGGCTGTCAAGCCAGTCACGTGTGTACGACTCCCGTAACTTCACGAACTTCGGCGTTTGACAGCCCCGCCTGCCCGCGATGCTGGCGCTGCTTCAGCATGTTCAGTACACGCGTTTTCGCCACATCCAGGTCAATCCGCTGGTCGCGCTCGGCGTGGCCTGCGCCATCCAGCCGCCGGTGCAGCACCGGCTTCAGGCGCCACCAGGTGCCGCGGCCTGCGCCACCGCGCTCCAGGTAGCCGTAGGCCTGCGCCATCTCCTCGAGGATGTCGCGCATTTCGGCCTCGCGCCGTTGGCACAGCTCGGCCGCAGTGGCGGTGTCAAGTTCAGCGTGCGCCAGCAGGTAGCTCAGCACCAGCAGGTGGTCCACGTCGAGTACGCGGCCGGCCTTGCCTTCGTCGGCGATAAATTCGCGGAATGGCGCAGAGGTCTCTTGCCGGCGGAACACCACGCGCACCGCACTTTCTTCATCGACGATGATGGGCGGCTCCTTGCCCTCGATAAGCATGGCCTCAAACATGCGGCCAATGCCGAGGTTGCTGCGGTTCACCAACCGCAGCTTGGACAAAGCGTGCACCAGCAGCGGGTTGCGTGCCAATGGTGGGTGGTGAAGGATGTTGGCCGGCGTGATGCCACCCACCAGCCCGCCGGGGTTGCTGATTTCGAGCTTGCGCGGGAACTGCTTTACCAGCACCGGGCTGGCCAGGCGCAGGTCCAGGTGGCACAAGGCATTCAGCAGTGCTTCGCGCAGCGCCACGGTGGGGTAGGCGCGGAACTCGAAGTGGTGCAGGCCGTGTTCGACGGTGGTGATGGGGTTATCGGCATTGATACGGGCTTCTATCGTTTGCAGGGCGAGCGGTAGCGCCAGCTCACGCGTGTCCCGGCCGTCGGCACGGTCTACGTAACTGGTGGCGCTTTTCATGCGTTCGTGGGTCCATGAGTAGTTGGGTAGGTGCCGGACAATCGCTTCGGCGTTGCCGGCTAGCAGCAAGCCGGCCTTGGTGAGCCGGCCGTCGCGCAGCACTTCCAGCGCGCCGAGCAAGTCGAGGTCGGATTTGCGCAGCATGTCGGCAGGTGCCTGTTCCTGCCGGGCCATATCGCGCAAGCGCTCCAGCGCGGCGGCGGACAGCAGCGGCTCAACCGGCTCCGGCACGGTCACCGCGGTGACGTCGGAGTCGCCGCGCTCGACCATCAAGCGGTCACGCAGGTCGCCGGTCAGCGGCATGCAGTCTTTGCCGCGACGGACGGTGCCGGCTCCGGCAGTGGTGGTGTAAGGCGGCAAGCCACCATGCACTTGCATCAATAGCAGACGCCCGGTACCTTCAGGCACGCTCAGTTCAAGAATCTCCGGTGTCAGCTTCGGCGATGTCCGTTCGTAGATGTCACGTTTGAGTTGGTGCACGTCGGTGGGTGCCGGCACGCCCATGATGGCGCGTGAACGGCCGACCATACGGTCGCGCACGCCCAGCACCACGGTGCCACCGCCGCCGTTGGCCATGCAAACGGCGATATCCACCGCCTGGCGGATTGCCTGGCGGTTGTCGGCGGGCCATTCCTTGAAGTCGAGGTCCTGGCCCTCCAGCGCATCCGCCTCGACTTGGTCGAGCTGCGCCAGCAAGGCACGGACTTCCGTGAGCTCACGCATTGCAGCGGTCAGCGAGCCGGCTCGATGAGCAGGAAGCGCAGCGACATCAGCACGCGGCGCGGGTACTTGCGGTGCATGGCCATGCCGAGCCAATAGCCCGCCTCTTCCTTGCTCATGGCTTCAATGCCCGCAGCAACGGCCGCCATGTGCTCGCGGTTGCGCATGGGCGCCAATGCGCGGAACAGCAAGCCCAGGTTGATGGCCAGCGCTTCGTCGATGCTTACCCGCAATGCATCGATGGCCGGAAGGTCGTTGAGGTTGATGCGCAACGCCTTTAGCCTTCGCAACAGGCGGTGTTCAACCAAGGACAGGTTGCGGCCGTGTAGGCCGGCCACGTAAATGGGCTGTTTTATATGGGGCGTGGCGCTGGCGGGCAACTGCCAGATTTCGAGCGTCATGTCGGACCCGCGCTCGCGCTTGGCGCGCAACTCATAGTGCGGCAGGGCCGAGGGGACTTTGTGTGGCACGGCGTACAGGGTGGCGCGTGGTGTGGCCATCGAATGTTTCCTCAGGATTTGGTGTTTGCTACGGTAGCCAGAACGTGGGCGACCGGGGACACCAGCCGGGTCAAGCGTTGAACAAGGCCATCTGCTGCGGCCCCCCGGACCGGAAGTGGTGGCTCAAAATGCAGGAAAAAACTGACGCATACATCGCTTTCGCTGGCCGCGCGGAATTGCGGCTCAAGGTAATCCTTGAGTGGCACGGCATCATCAAGGTCACCTTTGAAGCTGATGGTTGCCTCGGACTTGCTTGCCGTCTCAAAAGAGGCTTCAAGTTCTATGCGTTTGGTGGCGTTGGGAACCGACTTGACGAGCGGTATGAGCTTGAGGGCGTCGCTTTTGTCAAACGGACGGATGGTCATATCGCTTAAGGCGAGCACGCCGTTGTGCCGCGCCTGTTCCAGGACGCGGGTCAATGCCGCCTTGAGTACGTCCTCGGCCTGAAACAACGCTGGGTCATTGGCTGCCGATACTGGCTTGGGAGTCGTAGGGTGGTAGGGCGCATCGGTCGGACCGCCAGGCAGCGGCTTGGTCGACGAGCCGCTCGCCGGTGGAGCTGCAGGTGTTGATGTGGGGCGGGGCCAGACAGCATGGTCACTGGCGTACGAAGCGGTGTAGACGAACGACTGTTCATCGACCTTGATTTCCGCATGGGGGTCGCCCTTGCCGCGGACCAGGTCGCCAGACTTGTACACGTAGTCACCCAGATCGATGCCCTGGCGGATACCCTTGATGAAGACATCGTCCCCCACCAGAATGGGTAACGAAGAGTCCTGCCGGAACTCGTTGCGAAGGGCGGCCGTGGTGATTTGCCCTTTCTTGAGCGGCGTACGGTCGCGCACATACACCGGGGAGTCGGGCTGGTCGCTTGGCAGGCGAAGTTTGTTGACGTTCTGCAACTGTGTGACCACCTGCTTTTGGCCGTCGCCCGGTCGGTCCGATGCCGTCTGGATATCGACCACCGTGTGGCCCAGGTCGCAATTGGCGCCGTCAACGCGGTTGCGTGAAGGGAAAAAGATGTGGCGATAACACTGCTGGATGGCCGTCGCGAGCTGGTGTTTGGAGCCTTCAAAATCGCCATTAAGCTTGGCCACCTGGTGGTCCGCCAGGTCCTTGAGCTTGCCAGGCGCACGCAGCGATTCCAAGGCGAGGTGCCTCAACATGCGCGCCTTCATGTTGGGCACACCTGCGGCGTCTGCCTCCACGAAAACGAGGTTGTTGCGGTTGTGCCGCCAGTCATTGCCGGCCCCGCGATGGAGGAATATCTTCTCGACGAGAGGTTCGACGCGGACGGCATCTCCCGCCAACTGCACCGCGTCGTAGGCGAGCAAGGCGAGATAGGGGCGTCCGCCGCCGTCGTCGTC